>JAPPFQ010000160.1:0-4159 GCA_028875135.1 Acidobacteriota bacterium | reverse complement strand
TTGCTGTATTCTTGGAGCCCACCCGGGAGCGCGGGCGTCCCGCCCGCATCCTTATCCCTCAATCAGTGAGGTACACGGGTGATTTTCCCGGCGCTTCGATAGCAGCACCGCCGATAGTCCCCGGTATCGAAATCTTGCCGTGCAGCCCGCCGCCCCTATGCCGCCGCCGAAGGCCATTTGATCCGGCCGGGGCAGATATGTTACAAGATGGGGTCGCTTGACGAAAGACAGCCTCGCCTCGCCGGCCCTCACGCGGAGCGCCCGTAGCTCAGTTGGATAGAGCGTTGGTCTACGAAACCAAAGGTCGCAAGTTCGAATCTTGCCGGGCGTACCACTTTCCCATCTCCGGTTCAATAGCAGACGGCTTGCTTCGGCTGCCCGGGCGGCCGTTGCCATGGAGCCGGCGGCAGTCTCGACCTTGGCCTTCAGTGCGTCCTTTTTCCGATCGGCCCCTGGGATGTCCGAATGGTGTCCGACGGCGACAGTCGGGTGTAAACGGAGGATGGAATCGATGAATGAGCGAAACCTTTCGGATCGGCGAAGCTTCCTGAGGAATGTAGGGGCCGGGCTGGGTCTGGGCCTGGCGCGCCCGGTCGGATCCTTGGCTTTTCCAGGTGGATCGTGGGCCAGTGAATCCCTGGCGAAGGTTCGATACCGCTGGGTCAGTGTCCGGGAGATCCATGGAGACGGCACCCACAATGCCTGGCCCGACATCTGTCGCTGGCGAGGGCGCTACTACGTGGCTTTCAACTCGGGCGGCAAGAACCACGGCGGAGGCCACGGCCTCCTGCTGCTCTCGTCGGCCGACGGCCTCAAGTGGGAGACGGTGCTTCACAAGTCTCCAGGGGAGTGGGGAATCCTGGAGAACACCACCCGCACCACCGTCTGCCCCAAGTTCCTCCCTCTCGAGGATCGGCTGGTTCTGGTCTTCTACTTCTACACCGAAGGAGACATGAACGTCAGCCCGCAACGCAAGGCCGAACTCAAGCGCCGCTGGCTGAGCCTGAAGGGATCGGAGGAAAACTTCGAACGGTGGGTCGGCCACCACAATACCTCCTTCCGCACCGGGGTCAGCTACAGCGAGGACGGCCGCCGCTTTGAGGATCCCGAGCCCTTGCTGGACCCGAGCTGGAGGATCTGGCGGCCTCAGACCTTCAAGGGGCGCCACTACATTATCGGCTACCGTTGCCATGGTCAGGAGTGGTCCTTTTCGCCGGAGCTGGAGAGCATGATTCCGCAGGCCCACACCTTCGAGATGTTCGAGAGCGCCTCCCTGTTCAGCTCGACGGACGGTTTGAGCTGGGGGAAGGTCAGCGATATCGCCGCAGAGGACAACGACGAGACCGACTTCGACTTCGCCCCGGATGGCCGAATTCTGGCGGTGAGCCGCAAGGGCGCTTCCTCCAAGCTCCATCCGGGAGCCAGGCCGGGGAGTCGCCATGCCCTCGCCTACCTCAGCCATCCGCCCTATGGGAGCTGGCGGCGGCTGCCCCTGGACCGCATGATCCAGGCCCCGGCGGTGCGCTGGGCCAGGGATCGATGGATGATCGCCGGCCGCTATATCGACGGGGATACAGAGCAGGCTCACCCCGACCGCGCCGACTATCCGCATAAGGCACAGCGCTACGGGACCCGCATGTGGACCCTGGAGGATCGGACCGGCGCCCTGACCCAGGCGGTAACCCTGCCCAGTTGGGGAGACTGTTCCTATCCGGGCATGATCGAGGAAGCCAATGGCGACCTGCTGGTGGTCTACTATTCCCACTCGATCACCACTGACGGCCATCAGTACATCGGCGGCGGGCTGTGGCCCGGCAAGATGCCTCCCGCCTCGATCTACCTGGCCCGAGTGGTCAGGGAAGAGATGGGTTAGGGTTCTGCCGTTGCTCCCTCCGAATGCCCTGTCCGCCATGATCGCCGGCGCCGTCCTGGCCGTGCCGCTGCTGGCCGGAAATGCGTTTCCGTCCTCGCCTCCGTCGGCACCGAGCCAGGCGGGCTGTTTCGAGGCCCCGGAATCGGAGGGAACAACAGTTTTCGGCCCCATGCGGGCAAAGACCCTGCTTTGGGACCGCTTCCTGCTGGGGTACCTGGTCCGCCGGATCGCCGGTCAACAGTTGGAACGGTATCGGGAGGAGCAGGGAATCCCACTCCAATTCATGCTGGCTCAGGAAGACGGCAGAGCCCTCCCATCGGGTGCCCGGGAGCAACTGAGGCGGTCGGGAACGGCAGGCAGGCTTCAGTCCCATCCCTGCGGAACGGCTGTCCAGGCCTTTGTCAAGGATCTCGGAAGCCACGGACTGGCCGAATGGCTGCTGCCCGACTGGGTGCTCGAGTTCAACAGGAAGGGCAAGGTCATCTCCCGCTGGGATATCCCCCTGAACGCGCCGGTTCGTGCGGTCCAGGAAGATTCGATCTGGGTGAGCTGGGACCCGCAGCCCCTCTGTTCCGGCCAAAGTCTGGACGTGAAGGCCTACCTGGTGATCGGAACGGACGGAAGTCTCAGGGCCGCCACCCGCCCCGGCCTCATCTCGGAAGGACGCAAGATCAAATGCCCCAGGAGCCCCGATATCCCGCCTTCCGAATTCCTCGTCTGCGAGTCCATTCGAGACCTCAAGACCCGCAAGACACGCAGGTTGGCCTACCAGTTGCCCTGCGAGTGAAGCCGGCCCGGTCCGAAACGGCTTTCCAGCCGGCCATCGACGGTCGCGTCAAGGGCACCGGCAGCGCCTGCGAGCTTCCGTGCCCGATGTTGCAATTGAATTCACGTGTCCCGCTCAAGGAATTGTGGTGAACCACCAAGACCCGCCCACAGATGATCGCTTCATGGAGATGGCCCTGCGCCAGGCCCGAAAAGCCTTCTCGATGGAGGAGGTCCCGGTGGGAGCGGTGGTGGTCGTGGATGGCAAGGTAGTGGGCCGGGGCTACAACCAGAGCCTCACCCGATCGGACCCCACCGCCCACGCCGAGGTCCTGGCCCTGCGCCAGGCCGCCAGGAGGGTAGGGAATTACCGTTTGACTTCAGCGACGATTTATTGCACCTTGGAGCCGTGTGCCATGTGTGCCGGCAGCCTGGTCTGGGCCCGGGTCCAACGCCATGTCTACGGAGCCAAAGACCCCAAGGCCGGCGCGGTCGATTCCCATCTTAAGCTGTTTGAATCGGAATCGGTCAACCACCGGCTAGAGGTAGTGTCGGGGGTCGGGGAAGCCGAAGCCGTCAAGCTGCTGCAGGATTTCTTCCGGCTTCGGCGCTAACCCGGTTCCGGGTTGTTGAGGCACAGACCCATCATGCGGAGAGGTACCGAAGTGGTCATAACGGGGCCGCCTCGAAAGCGGTTAGGGGGTTAGTCGCTCCCACGCGGGTTCGAATCCCGCCCTCTCCGCCAGGTATTATATGTAAGTCGTTTTATATAAACAAGTTATATCTAGTCCGATCACTCATGATCCCCCATTTAGTCCCCCACTTGTTGCGTCGTTGACACTCGAAAAACTCCGTCGGTGCTTCTGCTTTTCCGCATTTTTAGCGATCTTCCCCCAATAATACGTCTAGTTTGCGGGTGAGGATTTTCCAAAATCGCGTAGTGACCGGCTTTTCCACATCCTGGCTCTCCGACCAGACGAAACACCTTCGGACTAACAAAGCCAACGCGCTTTTTGGACAAACTCGGTTGTAGCGAATCTGCTTGGCTCGACGCTACACTGGGCGTCGGTCAGATCGACAAATCACTGCACGTTCAGACCCCCATCCCGGTACCTGCTCTTGAGGTTCCCGACCGGTGGATTTTGGGTCGGTTACTAGGCTGGCTACAACGAATCTTCATATTTGGTTGGTTGCTAGGTTTCCCGCAAACTCGGTTTCAAGCCAGTCTCCACAATCCGATTTACGATTTTAGCGCGCCAGCTTGGTCTTTGATGAAATCCAAGATCAAGCGCAAATCCGTGTTTGCAATATCGTCAAGCTGAAGGCACTGCGCTATCTGTTCGTTTAGACTCTTTTGGTAAAAGCTATCCGACTGCCCTGATTTCCGTTCTGAAAAGTGCTCTCGGATCGGCACATTATCGGGGATCGGAAAGTACGTGTTGAGGTCACGTTGAAGAACTTTCTCGCATGCCCGCTGCGGAAAGTAGTTTTCTATTCCGTAGCGTTTGAGCACATGCAATG
>JAPPFQ010000069.1 GCA_028875135.1 Acidobacteriota bacterium | reverse complement strand
CCTATCCCCCTTCCCATCCTTGTCTTCATGTTGTCCGCCGGCCCGGTGCAGGGACTGGGGGCCGACGCCCCGCTGCCTGAAAAAGCGCGGTCTGTCCTGCAGCAGCATTGCCTGTCCTGCCACGGGGAGACGCGCATCTCGGGCCTGGATCTGCGCCAGCGGGAGTCCCTGCTCAAGGGCGGCAATAGCGGTCCCGCCATCGTTCCCGGGCACCCGGAAGAGAGCCTGCTCTACCAGGCCGTCCTTCAGACCGGAGAGTTGAAAATGCCGGTGGGCGGCACTCTCTCGCCGGAGGAAACGGAGGTCCTGAGAGAGTGGATCCGGGCGGGCGCTCCCTGGGAGGAAGACCCTCATGGTTCCAACGGCATTTCCAACTGGTGGTCGTTTCAGGCCCTGGGCGACCCCGAGGCGCCTGAGGTGCGCGATCCGGGCTGGGTTCGGACGCCGGTGGATGCCTTCGTGCTGCGCAAGCTGGAGGAAAAAGACCTGGATCCGGCTCCCCGCGCCGGCAAGCTGACGCTGCTCCGCCGGGCCAAGTTCGACCTGCACGGCCTGCCCCCCACGGAACAGGAAATCAAGCAGTTTCTCGGCGACAAGGCTCCCGGGGCCTTCGCCCGGCTGGTGGACCGCCTGCTGGCCTCGCCCCGCTACGGGGAGCGCTGGGGCCGCCACTGGCTGGACGTCGCCCGCTACGCCGATTCCAGCGGCCTGGACGAAGACATCACCATGCCCTATGCCTGGCGCTACCGGGACTACGTGGTCGACAGCTTCAATCGGGACCTTCCCTACGATCGATTCGTGAAGGACCAGATCGCCGGCGACCTCTATCCCTCCGGTAGGTCCGGGCACCCCAACGTTCGAGCCGTGCTCGGCACCGGGTTTCTGGCGATCGGCCCCCGCGCCATCGCCCAGCAGGACAAGACCAAGATGGTCTACGACCTGGTGGACGAGCAGATCGACACTCTTTCCAAGGCTTTCCTGGGACTGACCATCGCCTGTGCTCGCTGCCACGACCACAAGTTCGACCCGATTTCGACCAAGGACTACTACTCCCTGGCTTCCATCTTCGCCAGCACCCGCAGCTTCGGCGTCCTCATACCGCCCGACAAGAAGCCGCCCTTCGTGTCCAAGTTCTACTTCGAGCCCCTGGTTCCCAAGGAGGTCCACCAGCGCTACCGGAGCCACCAGGACAAGATCAAGGGGCGGGAGTCGCTGATCGAGGCACTGGTGATGACCGGGGTCGCCGGGAATCTCGAAACAAAGCTCTATCCCCTTCTGGCCGAATACATGCTGGCGGCCCGGCGTGTCTACCGGCAGGGCGAGCCCCTGAAGCAGGTGGCGGGGGCGGGGGACCTGGACCCGCAACTGCTGCAGCGCTGGATCGAATACCTCCAACCGGGCAACGCCTTTCGTCCCTACCTGGAGAAGTGGCACCGGGCCGAGTCCTCCGAGCTCGACAGGGTGGCGGAGGAATACCAGGATCTCTTCGACAGGTTGTCCGGAGCGTGGCACCAGCGCCTGCGGCAATGGGAGCAAAAGGTGGAGGTGGCCGTTCGGGAGGGCAAAGCCCCCCGCAAGAAACCGGCCTTCTTTGACGAGTTCATCACCGTGGAGGGTCGCTTTTTCAACTCGGTGATCAGTCCTCCTCCCAAGGCCGAGGGGACCAAAGCGGACAGCGGACCCTTCGGGATTCAGGAAGAGGACAGGGAAGCGCTGCTGCCCAAGGAGACCCGGGACCGCATCGGCGAACTGAGAAAAGAGGTGGAGCTTCTGGAGGAGTCCTCCCCTCCGGAGCCACCCCTGGCTTCCGCCGTGGCCGAAGGGGAACCCGTCGACCAGAGGGTATTCGTCCGTGGCAGCTACCAGACTCCTGGCGAGCCGGTGGCCAAGCAGTTCCCGGTGGTGCTGGCCGGAAGCCGGCAGACGCCGATCACTCAAGGCAGCGGGCGCAGGGAGCTGGCCGAGTGGTTGACCCGGCCGGACCATCCGCTGACCAGCCGGGTGATGGTCAACCGCATCTGGCAGTGGCACTTCGGCGAGGGCTTGGTGCGCACTCCCAACAACTTCGGCACCACCGGCGAAAAACCCACCCATCCACGGTTGATGGACTACCTGGCGCGCCGATTGGTTGAGAGCGGATGGTCCCTCAAGGCCATGCACCGGTTGCTGCTGCTGTCCAACACCTACCAGCAGAGCAGCCAGGCCTCTCCCAAGACCATGGAATCGGACCTGGACAATCAGCTATGGTCCCGAGCCAGGCGCCGCCGGCTCTCGGTGGAGGAAATGCGGGACGCCTTCCTGGCCCTGGACGGTTCCCTGGATCTGACCCTGGGCGGCACGCTGGCCTCCCGGAAAATGGACTATGCCCAGAAGGGTCCGGAACAGGCCTTTCATCCCAACGAAACCCGCCGGCGCAGCCTCTACGTTCCGGTCATTCGCAACAAGATCCCCGGTGTGATGAAGCTGTTCGACTTCGCCAACAGCTCCTTGAGTTCGGCCAGGCGGACCGAGAGCAACGTGGCCACCCAGGCGCTCTACATGATGAACAGCGAGAACGTGGCCGATCGGTCGCGCTCCCTGGCCAAGCATTTGACGGCGGGCGATGAGGGGGAGGATTCCGGGCGTGTTCGGAGGGCCTACCTGATTGCCCTGACCCGGCTGCCCACGCCCCGGGAGGTGGAGGAGTCACTCGCCTACCTGCGGAATTATCCGGCAGGTATAGGAAAGGACGAAGAATCCCGTCTGGACGCCTGGCAGAGCCTCTGCCGGATTCTGATGACCTCCAACGAGTTCAACTTTGTCAACTGAGGGAACCATGATTCTCCCATCCCGACCCATTTCCCGGCGGGCCATGCTGCGCCGGACGGCCTGCGGATTCGGAGCTCTGGGACTGCAGGCCCTGCTGGCGCAGGACGCCGGCCTGTTTGCCGCCTCCCCGCCTCGCAATCCACTGGCTCCCAAGCTGCCCCACTTCAGTCCCCGGGCCAAGCGGGTCATCTTCGTGTTCATGCACGGCGGTCCTTCCCAGGTGGACACCTTCGACCCCAAGCCCCGGCTGGACAGGGATCACGGCAAGCCCATCCCCTTCAAGCTGTCGCTCCAGTTCTCTACCGAGGATCTGGGCGGCCTGATGAAGTCGCCCTTCGCCTTTCGCCGCTACGGTGAGAGCGGCATTCCGGTCAGCGATCTCTTTCGACACGTGGGAGCCCACGCCGACGAGCTGTGCGTGATTCGCTCCATGGTGGGCGAGGGTGTGGACCATGGGGCGGCCCTGCTCCAGCTCAACACCGGCACGCTCAACTTCACCCTGCCCAGCATGGGTTCCTGGATCTTTTACGGCCTGGGGACCGAGAACCAGAACCTGCCCGGCTATATCGAAATCAAGCCCTCCTACTACCACGGCGGAGCCCGCAACTGGCATTCCGGCTTTCTGCCGGGTGCCTACCAGGGCACTCCCATCGGCAACGACACGGACAAGGTGGCCGATATCCGGGACAACCCCATCGAGCACCTGACCAGCGGAAACCTGACCTCGGAGCAGCAGCGCTACGAGCTGGAGATGCTGCAGAAGATCAACCGGCGCAACGCCCTGGACAACGATTTCGATCCCAAGCTGGAGGCCCGCATTCAGTCATTCGAGCTGGCCTTCCGCATGCAGATGGATGCCCCGGAGATCCTGGATATCACGGGGGAATCGGACGCCACCCGGAAGCTCTACGGTCTGGACGACAAGCGCACCCATGACTACGGCTGGCAACTGCTGCTGGCCCGCAGGCTGGTGGAGAGGGGGGTTCGGGTGGTTCGCTGCTGGCACAGCTACAAGTGGGACCAGCATAGCGACCTGGCGCGGCTGCACGCCCAGAATGCCCGCGAGGTGGACAAGCCCATCGCGGGACTGTTGACCGACCTCAAGGCCCGCGGACTGCTGAAGGATACGCTGGTGGTGTGGGGAGGCGAGTTCGGACGCACGCCCTTCGCCCAGCACGACGGCCGCGACCACAACCCCTACGGATACACCATGTGGATGGCCGGCGGCGGGGTCAAGCCCGGAACCACCTACGGCGCCACCGACGAATTCGGCTATCACGCCGTGGAGGATCGCATGCACATCCACGACCTGCATGCCACCATCCTCCACCTGCTCGGCCTGGATCACGAGGCCCTCACCTACCACCACGGCGGCCGCGATTTCCGCCTGACCGATGTCCACGGCGTGGTCGCCAACAAAATCATGGCGTGAGCCGCCGAGCCCGGCTCCGCCTGATTCCTCCCTCCGGGCTCTCCTCCTCGCAGGTCATGACCGAACGAGAGATCCTGATCAAGGCCGTGGATCGGGCCGTGGCCCAGGGTTGGCTGGGCATTCGGGACATGGGCTACCGTTACGACGGGGTGATCCTTCACCAGGGAACGGTCCGGGTCAACGCCTCCCGGCTGGACAACAAGAGCTGGCTGTTCAACCACCCCGACCGGGCCCTGCTCTCCGAAGAGTTCGCCGAAGCCTTCTTCGGCAGCGACCGCCACCATTGGGTGGCGCTGGTTCACTGCTCCCGGTGCCGCGTGGAGTTCGAGTCCACCGACACCGAGCGCTGCTGGCAGTACCACCTGGACCAACTGCTGCTGTCGCCTCAACCCCTGAAGTACCTGGAGAGGTTTCTCTGAGCCACCTGGCTATCCCACGGACTTCTGCTGGACTTCGGATTGGCGGGACTTGTCCTGAAGGTCGTAGAGGGAGACGAATTTCCCCGGATAGGTGGGGATGGGAAACTCGTTCATGGTGAAACGGGCCACACTGCGGTGGCGCCCCCGCACCAGGCGGACAAAGGCCTCGCCGGCGGCCGTATTATCGCCGTCGTAAATGCGGAAGGCATCGGCGGCCCGGTAGCTGATAATGAGGGTTCGCCGCTGCCGGGAAGAGGTGTTGGGAGCCGAGGCATGGGGGGCCATGCAGTGCATGAAGATGGCGGTTCCGGCCGGGCCCTCCACGGGCACCGCTCCGGAGTCATCCACGGGTTCGGTAACCCGTCCCTGGAAGAGGCCGTCCCGGGTGTGGCTCAGCAGAGGCCCGTTGTGGCGGCTCGGAATGATCTTCAGGCAGCCGTTGCCGAGGCCGGCGTCGTCCAGGTAGAACAGGACCGCCAGCGAGTCCCGGTTGGTCAGAGGATAGTAGGACAGGTCCTGGTGCCACTCGACCACCGAGCCTACGTCGGCCGGCTTCATGTTGATCTTGCTGTACTGGATCAGCAGGTCGGGTCCGAGAAGCTGCGCCACGCAGTCCAGCAGCCTGTCCGAATCGGAAAGTCGGCCGAATTCCGGAACGTGGTGGCAGGGCTGGTAGATCCGCCTCACGCGGGTCCCGTCGGGAGGCTGGGCCGGCTCCATTTCCATCAGGGCGCTGTCGTGGTTCGCCAGGGTGTTCCCGGCGCAGATGCCGTCGATTTCTTCCCGGAATCGGTCGACCTCCCCTTCCGGAAGGAATCCCCGGCAGACGGTAAAGCCGTCGGTGCGGTATTGGCGGACCTGCTCTGGACTCAGCATGTTTTCCTCCGTTTCCAATGAGTCAGGCTACAGGCAATACCCGGTCGAGGGCAAGCAGGAACCGAAGGGGAGCCCCCTTCGCAACCTTCAGAGATTCCCTTCCCTTTGGGACGCTTCCCGCTTCCAAACCAGGCGCAGTTGCCGGTAGATCCGCCTGGCCTCGGCCACCCTGTCCAACAGTTCGGGCCCCTGCTCCGCCAGTCGCCTGGTCTCCCACCATGCGGCTCGTTCATTCTCGCCCTTGGGCTCATCGGCGACTTCGTCCTCATGCGCGGACCGGGCCCGGGCCACCAGCCGCTCCACCTCGTCCAGGCTGTGCAGCCGGGTCGTGATCAGCCGTTCGACCTTCTCGTGGTTCCAGAAACGCAGCGGTTTGCGAACCACGTAGACCGGGGTGGTGTGGGCTTGAGAACCATCGCTGCCTTCCGCCCGGGCCGCGATCCAGTAGCCGTTGTCTCCTTCAAGCTCGAAGGAGAGGCGAAGCTCGTGTTCCCCCGGATGGCTCGGCCGGATGCAGCGAATGACCTGGCCGTGGCGCACGATCTCCAGCCCAGAGGGCCGGGATCGCCCGGGATGGCCCCAGGCACGGGCGCGAACCCGGACCTTTTGTCCCCTTTTCACCGGAAGCTCGTCTCCCGGCATGGCTCCCCCGACCTCCAGTTCCAGCATGGGACCGTTGGTGACGAAAGTCCGCCCCTGGCCCACGGCTTCAAACCAGGCGTCGCCGCCACCCGCCTCGGGAGCGTAGGCATACATTCGGACCTCCCCCACCGTCCCCGCAAAGGGTACGTCCGACCCGGCGGCGGCCGTCAGCTTGAAGCCGAGATCCAGAATAAGGGGGAGATGCTCCAGGCCGCGCCGGATGGCGATCTCCCATTCTCCGGGCGGCAGGGACATCTCGAAGGGACCGGGCACGCACCAGTAGTCGCCCCGCAGCCGTCCGGGAAGATTGGTGGAGAGGTGGCCGCTGCCGTGGCCTTCGAACTGCTCTGCCAGGTCCAGGGCATTGCCGGGCCGATAGTCCCGGCCGTTCAGCTTCCGGACCAGGCGGACCATGGACGGGGTCTCCCGGCCGGTATCGTCCGAGAGCACGCTCACCTTCAGCCGGGCCGGAGCGGGCGCCTTGACTTCCAGTGAGAGCCGAATCGGCTCTTCGCCCTCCCTTTGAAGCTTGAGCACCAGCGAGGTCGGCCGGCTGGGGATGCCGCTCAGACTCAGCAGAACCCAGGTGGTGGATCGAGGGGCCGACTCGATGCGGATGGGCTCGACCTCCGGCAGGCTGGAGTGGGAGTAGTCCTGCAGGAAGTAGCGCGTCTCCTCCCGGCCGTTCACCAATTGAAGCAAGAGAGCCCCGGTGCTGCCGGGAAGCTCGATCGGTTCCCGCGGGGGAGTCTCCGGGTACCCCTCCCTCAAGTCGAGCCGTATCAAGCCGGGGCAGGTGTCCAGGAAATGGGCCAGTGCGAAGCGGGCCGGCCAGGAGGGTCGTTGGGCCCCCTCGGCCTCCACTCCCCCGCGCCCGGTCTTCTCCCTTTCGCGCTCGGCGGCTGCGGTCAACCGGTATTCGCGGTAGGCGGCCTCCAGCCGATCTCTGGCCTTCTCGTCGAACAGGTAGGGGTGCTTGCGCAGAAGGACGCTCACCAGTTCCCCGATGTCCGCCGTCCGGCTCCCTGGTTGGGCCAACCCCGGGTTGGGACCGATCCAGAGGCACCCCGCCAGCACCGGCAGCAGGTCCACCCCGTCC
>JAPPFQ010000371.1 GCA_028875135.1 Acidobacteriota bacterium | reverse complement strand
GGTTTGGGGCTCGGAACCCAACGGTCCGGATCGGCTGGCGTCCGCCTGTCCCGATGGCATCGACGTCTACTTCGACAATCTGGGCGGCGCGGTCACCGACGCCGTGGTGACTCTGCTCAATCTCAAGGCTCGAGTAGCCGTCTGCGGCCAGAGCTCTCAATACAACCTCGATCGCCCCGCGCAAGGACCGCGCTGGTTGCGAAACCTGATCATCAAGCGGGCCAAGGTTCAGGGGTTTCTGGTGTGGGACTTTGAGGCGGAACACGCTCAAGCCCTACGGCAGCTCCGGGATTGGCTCGGGGCGGGCAAGCTCCGAAACCGGGAGCACGTGGTGGAGGGCATCGAAAACGCACCCGGGGCATTCATCGAGATGCTGGAGGGACGTCACCTGGGAAAGTACCTGGTCAGGCTCTCCCCCGAGTGATCGCCCCCAGGAACGGCAGGGGATCCGTTCAAGCCCGTATTTCCCGGGAATTCCGGCACATCTGTCGCAGTACTCATTCCCTTTCAGGACATGGCCATGCCGCCGCAAATGTTGAAGGCCTGTCCGGTAATGGCCGCCGATTCGTCCAAGGCCAGCAGTATCGTCATCGGAACGATTTCCCGGGGTTGCAGTCGCCTCCCGATGGGAGTGAGCCTCCCTTCCAGCTCGGAAAACTCGATCCCCAACCTCCCGGAGTCGTACTGGATCCTTCGGTCGTTCATCTCGGTCTGCACCGGCCCCGGACAGATGGCGTTGACGGTGACGCCGTCCTTGGCGACTTCCAGGGCCAGGGTGCGGGTGAGCCCCAGCAGCCCATGCTTGGAGGCGGTATAGGCCACACCGTGGAATTGAGGCGTCCTGGAGGCTAACGAGGCGATGTTGATGATACGGCCCCGTTTTCTCCGGATCATGGACGGCAGGACAGCCTTGCACAACAGGTAGGGAACCGTCAGGTTCAGAGCCAGCGAGCGGTCCCAGAACCGGTCGTCGAATTCAATGACCGGCTTCGGATCCGAGCTGCTGCCCAACCCTGCGTTGTTGACCAGGATGTCCAGGCTTCCCAGCTCTTTTTCGGCCAGGCCGACCAGTCCCGGAACCGTGGACAAATCCAGCAGATCGGCCGGAATGGCCACCGCTTCCCTTCCCGAAGCCTGAATCCGTTCAACCAGTGAATCCAGATCCTGCACGGTTCGCGCCGTAACGGCCACCCGGGCGCCTTCCGCGGCAAAACCCAGGGCGATAGCTCGCCCGATGCCACGGCTGGCTCCGGTGATTAGCGCTGTCTTGTCTTTCAACTTGAGTGATTCCATCGATTCGATCCTTTCCTGACCGGCGCACGGACTGAATGGAAAGAATACTCCGAACTCCGGCTCCTTTCAATGACCGGACGGCCCCTCGGCCATCACCCCGGGCGCGGGCTGACGCGGATGCTCCGAACAGCCAAGTCCCGGATGAACAACCCTGCCACTGAACCTCCGGAAAGGGCTCTCAACCCGCTGTTTCAAGGATCCGGAGCCGGCACAAATCCTTGACATTCATGGCAAAAGTGGCTAGGTTGGCGCGACTTGGCAATCGGAGGGCTCGAGACCATCCAGAATGGAAAAGTGGCCGTTCTTCAGCCATATCAAGCCCTTTTTTCCTTTCATCGCGGCCGCCACCCTGTTGATGGGTCTGGCAACGGGCCTCAAGGGCTTCCTGGCCATCCTGGTCGGACCGGTGCTGGACTACGTTCTCGTTCCCGCCCCCCCAAGCCGCGTACCTCTTGGAACGCTGCCTGTCCTTCGCAAGGAAGTCTACCTGGAACAGATCAATCCTTTTCCTTTTGAGGACCCCTGGCTGGTGGTGGGATTGCTGGGAGTTCTGGTTACGCTGGCCAAGGGAGTTTCAGAATACAGCTCGACCTATATTCTGAACTATGTGGGTCAGTCCTGCGTGGCCCGCCTGAGAACGATTGCTTATGAAAATGTGGTGTATCAGTCTTCCCACTTCTTTTACAAGCACACCACCGGAAATCTCATCTCCCGGATCACCAACGATATCGAAAAGATTCAGTTCGCTTTCTCCACCAATCTGGCCGATGCCCTGAAGCAAACGCTGACGCTGGTGACTTTCCTGACCATACTGTTTTATCTCGACTGGAGGCTGGCCCTCATCATTTTCCTGGCAGCACCCTTGATCGTTCTTCCCTCCAGGATCCTGGGCCAGTTTGTGCGGCAGCTCAGCCGGGCCAGCCAGGAAAAGCTGGGGCAGGTCGCCGAGATTCTTCAGGAGAGCATCAGCGGCCAGCGTATCGTCAAAGCGTTCTCCATGGAGAAATTCGAGCTGGAAAGGTTTCGGCGCGCCGTTCGACAAGTCGCCAGGATCAATCTCAGGCACCTTCGCCTGCAGGCGCTTCCGTCTCCACTCATGGAGCTGTTGGGAGCCCTGCTGCTGGTGCCTCTGCTCTACTACGCCCAGCAGGCGATTGGCCAGGGCCGGATGAGCCAGGGAGATTTCGGGGTGTTCTTCGTCGCCCTGCTTAGCCTGTACGAACCCATTCGGCGCATGAGCGGCATCTACATGAACTTCCAGCATGCCAAGGGCGCATCCGGAAAAGTCTTCCAGATCATGTCCGAGCCTCGCCAGGTCGTGGAAGAGCCCGGCGCCGCCGAGGTAGACGAATTCCGACACCAGATCGAATTCCGCCAGGTAAGCTTCAACTATCCGGAGAGCGGCCTCCCGGTGTTGCAAGGAATAAACCTGAGGGTCGGCCGCGGCGAAGTGGTGGCGCTGGTTGGCCCCAGCGGCTCGGGCAAGAGCAGCCTGGTCAACCTCATACCCCGCTTTTTCGATCCCACCGAAGGTCGGGTGCTGATCGACGGGGTCGATATTCGGCAACTCAAACTGTCCTCGCTGCGTGGCCTGATGGGCATGGTGACCCAGGAGACCATCCTCTTCAACGATACGCTGCGCAACAACATTTGCTACGGCAGGACCCGGGTGACGGAGGACGAGATGCGCGAGGCGGCCCGGGCAGCCCTGGCCGAGGAGTTCATCCTGGAGCTTCCGTCCCGATACGACGCCAGCATCGGCGAGCGGGGGCAGCAGCTCTCGGGGGGACAGCGTCAGAGGCTGGCTATCGCCCGGGCGCTCCTGAAAAACGCTCCCATTCTGATCCTGGACGAAGCCACCTCTTCCCTGGATACCGAAGCCGAGATACTGGTGCAGCGGGCATTGGCCAATCTCATGCGCGGTCGAACGGTGATCGTCATTGCCCACCGGCTTTCGACCATTCGGAGGGCTGATCGCATCATAGTCATCGAGCAGGGACAGATTACCGAGGTCGGGACCCACTCCGACCTGATGAAAAAGCGAGGACTGTATCAACGGCTGCACGATCTTCAGGTCGAGGGCGACGAATCCGAGTTGTCGCCCCTGTCTTCACCGGGAAGACCTGTATCCCGCGGAAGCCGGAGCCGGCAGCCATGATCCATAGCATGACCGGATATGGCCGAGGACAGTGGCAGGAGGAGAGTTGGCTCTGCCGTGTGGAGGTCAAGTCCGTCAACCACCGGTACCTCGACATCCAAAACCGACTTCCCACGGAGCTCTCGAGCCTGGATGGCAAGATCAGAAAGTGGATCCAGAAACGAATCAGGCGAGGACGCATTGACCTGTTCCTTAAAATCGAAAGAGACGATGATCCGGGGTTCAGCCTCAATCGGCCGTTATTCGAAGGCTACCTGGACGCCCTGAAACTCCTGGAAAGGGACTACTCCATCGGAGGAAATCTCGACCCGGGGCAGCTTCTTAGAATGCCCGGGATGTTGGGACGGGAGTCCGTCCCTATTTCGGACGAACAGTTGGCTGTGATCGAGGTGGGGGTCGCCAGCGCCGTCGCCCAGGCGCTGAGCGACCTGGAGAGCATGCGAAGCGCGGAAGGCCAGGTCCTGGAGACTGAAATCCGGAGGCGCCTGGATGCCATACAGACGGAGGTCCAAGGGATCGAGACTCAGTCGGAAGATCTGTTGGAGCTGCATCGCAAGCGCTTGAAGACTCGCATGGAAACCATCCTTGCGGACGTCGACATCGACCCCGCCCGCCTGCTTCAGGAGGCTGCTCACCAGGCCGACCGTGGAGATATCAGAGAGGAAGTGTCACGACTGATCAGCCATGGGGCCCAGTGTCGAGCCCTGTTGTCGGGCCCGGGCGAAGTCGGCAAAAAGATGGACTTCATGATGCAGGAAATGAACCGTGAGGCAAACACGATCCTGTCCAAGAACGCAGGCCTGGCGGACCGCCGACTGGACATCACCAACGCCGCCATAACCATCAAGACCGAGATCGAAAAAATTCGTGAGCAGATCCAGAATGTGGAATGAGCTCGGTGGCGATTGGAGACAACAGGTTCTATACCCGTATCGAGTAGGAAGATGAAGGCAAAGGGACAGATCTTTATCGTGTCGGCTCCATCCGGATCGGGCAAGACCACGCTGCTAAGGAAACTCCTGGAGGAAGACGAGCGATTGCGCTTCTCCGTGTCCTACACCACCCGAAAACCGAGAGGCCGGGAGCGTAACGGCAAGGAGTACTTTTTCGTGAGCGAGATGGAATTCGAGACCATGATCGAACGCGGCCGGTTTCTCGAGCACGCCAAGGTCTTCGGCAACTATTACGGCACTTCGCGTCAGTACGTGGAGGATTGCGTCACCGCCGGCACCGATCTGCTCCTGGACATCGACACGGATGGGGCTGCTCAGGTAAGAAGGCAACTGCCCGAGGCCGTTACCATCTTCATCATGCCTCCATCGTTCCAGGCGCTCGAACAACGCCTGGAACAACGTCACCTGGACAGTGCCGAAACCATCCGGCAGCGCCTGGATTGGGCGAGCCGGGAAGAAATCCATCAATTTCGACACTACGATTACGTGGTGGTCAACGACCTGCTCAGCAGGTCCCACGACCAGCTTCGCTCTATCGTCATGGCTGAAAGATGCCGTCGAGACCGATCGCTTGAACAGATCGAAAACATCCTGAAATCCTTTGGAGGAGATTCCATTGACCGATAACATCGGACAAATCGACAGCAAGTTTCGATACATCATCGTGGCGGCCAAGAGAACCCGGCAACTGCAAGGCGGTTCCACCCCTCTGGTCAAGGGCCCGTCGAAAAAATTTACACGTATTGCGCAGGAGGAAGTCGCCGCGGGCATGGTGAACTTCGAGATCGTCGCGGGTGAACCCCAGGACGAAGACGAAGCCCTGCCGATCGAGGCCGGCCCGGCCCCCCATTGAGGGGCGGTTTCTTCGGAGGCCGTATAGTCAAATGAATCCGAGCCTGATTGTTTTGGGTGTCACCGGGTGTATTGCCGCCTACAAGTCCGCCGAGCTTCTACGCCTGCTTCAGAAACAAGGCTATGAAGTACAGGTGGTGCTCACCGAGCACGCTCGGAATTTCGTCACCCCCATGACTCTGGCGGCCTTGAGCCGCCGTCGAGTCATCACAACACTGTACCAGCAGGAACAACGGGATGAAGGGCCTCAAGAGGTCGCCATCGAGCACGTTCAGCTTCCCCAGGCTGCCAGCGCGCTTGTGGTGGCTCCCGCCACGGCCAACTGTCTGGCCAAGTTCGCCACCGGCATCGCCGACGATTTCCTCTCAACCCTGTACCTGGCCACCACCGGTCCGGTGATTGTGGCTCCCGCCATGAACGTGCACATGTGGAACCATCCGTCGGTGAAGGAAAATGTAGGGCGGCTTCGCTCCCGGGGAGTGATCCTGGTGGACCCGGAAGAGGGCTACCTGGCCGAGGGAATCGAAGGCAAGGGTCGAATGGCCGACCTGGAAACCATTGTGAGCGCCGTGGTGAATGCTGCTCGAGGCACCCGGGATCTGGCCGGAGAGACTGTCCTGGTCACGGCCGGTCCCACCTGCGAGGACATCGACCCGGTCAGATATCTGAGCAACCGCTCCTCCGGCAAAATGGGTTACGAAATCGCCTCGGCGGCCCGGACTCGCGGGGCCACGACCATTTTGGTCAGCGGCCCGACCCAGCTTCCGCCACCCGCGCAGGTGCAATGTCTCAAGGTGCGTTCCGCGGAGGAAATGAGATCCCAGGTGCTGCGCCATTTTTCCGAGGCCACCATTGTCATCAAGGCAGCCGCCGTGGCCGACTTCAAACCCGCCAGCCGGTCCGGACAGAAGCTGAAAAAGGGACAGGCCCCCCCACACCTGTCGCTGGTCCCGACTCCCGACATCCTGGCCGAGCTTTCCAACCGCACGCACGGTCAGATTCTGGTGGGATTCGCCGCCGAAACCGAGCGGGTGCTCGAAAATGCCCGGAAAAAACTGGCAGCCAAGAAACTGGACCTCCTGGTGGTGAACGACGTCACTCAGGAGGGAGCGGGTTTTGACGGAGACACCAACGTGGTTACCATGCTCACGGCCGAGGGTTCGGAAATCCCACTGGGGAAGCGATCCAAACGAGACATGGCTCACGCCATCCTGGACCAGGTGGTCGCCTTGAAGAAGCGCCATGCCTGACCCTCCCGATCCTGCCCTGCTGGAACAATTGAAAGATCACCTGAAGGTTTACGCCGAATCCGGGATTGACGGTTTCGATCCTGAAGCGGTGAGGGGAGCGCGCAGATTGGCGGCAGCCGCGCGAGGCGAAAGAAGGAGCCGTGCCCCCCGTACGCAGCAGCCCGCACCCTCAACCCAGACATCCCTGTTCGCCGAGTCCGGCCCGGCAAGCGTGCCCGACTCCTCCCTGGAAGAGGTCCGTGACGACCTGGGGGACTGCCAAAGGTGCAAGCTGTGTCAGGACCGCACCCACATCGTGTTCGGAGCCGGCAACCCACGGGCCCGACTGGTCTTTGTCGGAGAGGGTCCCGGTGTTGAAGAGGACCGGCAGGGTCTGCCCTTCGTGGGACGGGCGGGGCAACTGCTGACCCGGATGATCGAAGCCATACAGATGCGCCGGGACGAGGTCTATATCTGCAACGTGGTCAAATGCCGGCCACCCAAGAACCGCACGCCCCAGGAAGACGAGATCGCCGCCTGCTCGCCCTTCCTGCTGCGACAGCTCGCGGTCCTGCAGCCCGAGGTGATTTGTTGCCTCGGCCTGACCGCGGCCCAGACCCTCCTGCAGGTCAGGACCCCCATAGGCCGACTCCGCGGCAAGATTCACTCCTTCAGCGGAGCCCGACTGGTGGCCACCTATCACCCCGCCTACCTGCTGAGGAATCCGGCCGCCAAGCGGGAGGTCTGGGAAGACCTCAAAAAGATACGGTCCCTGCTGTCCTCCTCATAGCCTTAATTGAAACAACAGAAAAAAGAGTGATCCACGAAGGCACACGAAGGACGACGAAGGGCCACTAAGCGAGACGGATCTGCTTCACCGGCGCGCACTGCCACTAAGGATTATTA
>JAPPFQ010000530.1 GCA_028875135.1 Acidobacteriota bacterium | reverse complement strand
AGTGATACCAGAGCGTTGTTGCAGGCCTCAAGAATCACTCCCCCCTTGAGGGGGAGTCGGCGAGGCAAACGCGGCGTCCCTTCGACCAGGCCGAAGCCCGCAGCCGAGCCGGAGGGGGGCCAACGCGGCGTCCCGATGGGGCTCCAGTCTCCGAGGTTCGTAACAGGCCCCTGTGTAGCTCTGTATGATCCGTCTCGTCGTCGGGGAAGGGGGGGCGGCTGTTCAGTATTCGATCGGTTCGTCTTCGAAGTGTCGATGGAGCCGGTACTGGATGCGGCAGTCGACCCGCATCAGGGCCAGGCGTCCGGCGATGTAGGGGTCTCGCCTGAGGAGCTTGACCCTCAACCGGTTTCGGCCTCTCCTGGGGTAGCGGTCGGGGTCGAGATGGAAGTCGTAGGCATAGCCGTAGGGTGTGATGGAGTGGGCGCTGGACTGCTGGTCCACCAGCCGGTAGGTCATGTCCACCCTCTCCAGAATGGAATCCGGCAGCTGTTGCTCATTGAGATGGACCTCCACCCTGTCGTAGTTGGGGAGGATCTCCCGGAAGCGGACTCGCAGCACCACCGACTTGACCCGGCCCAATCGACGCCAGTGCTGCAGGTCGTCGGCCACACGGAACGACACCTGGTGGGATTCTCCGGCGTCCAGCTCCCTGGGAAGCTGAACGTTCCTTCCGGGCAACCAGCCGGCCAAGGCCTCGTCCCGGATGTCGGACCGCACCAGGTAGTGCTTGTCGGCCTGGGCCAGAAGCTCGGGGTGCCCCAGCAGGCGCAGCGCTTCATACTCCCGCGTGGTCCAGGGCCAACCGTTGGGTGCCCAGACGTGGTCGGCGATGGCAAAGCCGTCGGCGCCCTGGCCGTAGGCGTTGGCGGCGGCGGCCCAGATCATGGCCGGGGTGGCGCTGCGGGCGAATTGCCGATAGAGGTTGGTGTGGAAGGCGTAGTAGATTCGACACGGGGTACCGCGGGTCAGGGCCACCACCGAGGCCAGGTCGACGTCCTGGTCCACCCCTTCTTCCTCGGTGAAGCTGCTCTCGCAGAAGAGACCGTCCACCAGTTTTTCCGAGACCCACAAGCCGACCTCGTACCCCGCCAGTTTCCAGGCATCGGGATGAGCCGGAATGCGCAGGTAAATCGGCTTGGGACGTTTCTGCAGGTCCCGGGCCCGGTCGGCCACCTGGCGCAGGTCCCGCAGCCATTGGGTGAGCAGCGGGGCCAGCCGGTCCACCTCGCTGAACCGGCAATAGGGTAGGGCCGAGGTCAGGTTCAACTCGACGCCGTCGGTCTCGTAATCGGAGAGCATCTCCGACAGGAGGCGAAAGCGCTCCTCACGCACCTGGGCGTGGAGAAAGCTGAAGCGGGTCTTCAAGAGGCCGGCCGCCCTGGGGTCGGGGTCCTCACCCACCTGAAATTGGGGATTGTCCAGGGTGAAGGCCGACCAGCGTCCCAGGTTTCGGTGGGTTTGCCGGTTGCCGCTGTGAAGGCTGATCCAGGTGCTGGGGATCATGCGGATGCCGTGATGGTGGCAGCGGTCGCAGAGAAGCTTCAGAGGATCGTGACCGTCGGAAATCAACTGACGCAGGACCCGTGCCGTTCTGGCCCAGACATAGTGGTCCCATCGCTCGACCGTGTCCCCCCACAGGTCGGCCACTCGACTGGGGTAGAGAACCGTCCCATGGGCTCCGGCCGCGAACAGCACCAGGGCGTCCACTCCGCTACCTGCCAGTTGATCGGCAAGGGTGCCGTAATCCCGCGGAGTGATCGGCGGCTCGAAGCTGTCCAGTCCTCCGACGTGGCGCCCGTCGTTGAAGAGGAACACGCGAGGCGGGGCGTTCGGGTCCCGGCGCTCCGGCGTGGCGCCTGAACCGGAGGCCGCCAGGGCAGCCGGACCTGCGGGGATACCGGCCGCCCGCTTTTGCAAAAACTTTCTGCGGTTCATTCGGAACCGGGACTAAGCCAGGATCTTGTGTGCCACCACGCCGGCCACGTCGGTCAGGCGGAAGTTCCGGCCCCCGTAGGTATAGGTCAGTTTCTCGTGGTCGATCCCCAGCAGGTGGAGCATGGTGGCGTGAAAGTCGTGAATGTGCATGCGGTCCTCAACCGCGTGGTAGCCGAACTCGTCGGTGGCCCCGTAGGCAATCCCGCCCTTGACGCCGCCGCCCGCCATCCAGATGGAGTAGCCGTAGGGGTTGTGGTCGCGGCCGTCGCCGTTCTGGGAGACGGGGGTGCGGCCGAACTCGCCGGCCCAGATGACCAGCGTGTCCTCCAGCAGTCCCCGCCCCTTCAGGTCTTTCAGCAAGCCCGCGATGGGCCGGTCGACCTGGCGGGCGTTTTCGGTGTGCTTGGCATAAAGTTCGCCGTGCTGATCCCAGCCGACCCCGCCGGGCATGTAGGTGTGAGTGCACTGAATGTAGCGGACGCCTCGCTCGGCCATGCGCCTGGCCAGCAGGCATTGCCAGCCGAAGTCGGCGGTGAGGGGGTCGTCCAGGCCGTAGAGCTTCCGGGTGGGTTCCGATTCCTTTTCCACTTCAAACACTTCCGGGGCCGCCGCCTGCATCCGAAAAGCCAGCTCGAAGGCCTGGATGCGGGCTTCCAGCTCCGGGTCGTGCCGGCGCAACTGGCGGTGCCGGCGATTGATGTTCTGCAGCATGTCGAGCTCGTAGCGGGCCAGCTCGGGCGAATAGCGCTCGTTCAGGAGGTAGCGGATGGGCTCCTTCCTCACATCCTTGACATAGAGACCCCCGTGACCGACGGCCGTGCCCTGATAGGCGCCCGGCAGGAAAGCCGAGCCCCAGTTCTTGGCGCCGCCGTGGGAGAGGGCCGGCTTGATCATGATGTATCCCGGCAGGTTCTGGTTCTCCGTTCCCAGTCCATAGACGACCCAGGATCCCATGCTGGGCCGCACGAAGGTGCTGGTCCCGGTGAAGGTCTGGAGCATGGCCGCCCCGTGGTCAACGCCCTCCCCGACCATCGATCGGATCACGCAGAGGTCGTCGGCACAGTCGCGGACGTGGGGAAAGAGATCGCTGACTGGAAGCCCGCTTTGGCCCCCGGGTCGAAACTCCCAGGGTGACTGCATCAGCGGCCCGGCCGGGTTCTCGTCGTCGAAGGCCAAAGGCCGCTCGATGGGAAGCGGCTTGCCGTGGTCGCGGGTCAGGCGCTCCTTGGGGTCCAGAATGTCGATGCCCGAGGGCCCTCCGTGCATGAAGAGAAAGATGACCCGCCGGGCTCTGGGCTTGAAGTGGGGCGGTCGCTCGGCCAGCGGGTTTCCCGATGGCGAGGCCAGCAGGCCCGATTCCTCGGCCAGCAGTCCGGCCAGACCCAGAAATCCGAATCCGCCGGCGGAAGCCCGCAGCATGGCGCGCCTGGACACCGGCACTTCGAGTCTTCGGTAGAGCGAATGGAGGTCATTCATGTTCGGATCCATTGGCGAAACACCGCAGCCCGGGGGCGCTCAATCCACGTAAATGAACGCGTTGGAGGACAACAGGGCCTTGCAGTAGCTCTGCCAGCCCTGGAGCCGGCTCTCGTCGCCCGGCGACCGTTCCTCGAATCCCCGGATGTAGTCCAGGGCCCTGTCTACCTCCTCGCCCCGGGGGTGTCGACTCAGGGTCCTGAGATGGGCAAGATTCAGCCGCTCCCGGTCATCGGAGCCCGGGTCCTTCAGCAGAAGCTCGGCCAGTTTGCGGGAGCGCGTCTCCACGAATTGGCTATTGAGCATGAACAGGGCCTGGGGCGCCACGTTGGTCTGGAGGCGCTCTCCCGAGGAGGTGGTGGCGTCGCCGAAGTCGAACAGGGCGAGCAGCGGGGGCAGATTGGCGCGTCGCAAGGGCAGATAGATGGTGCGGAGACGCTGGGTTTCCGGATCCATGCTCAGCCGCTCATTGCTGTTCTCGGGTTGGTACCCGGTCCCGCTCTGCAAGGTGCCCCCCATCTTCAGGTCGAGCGAGTCGTCCAGGGCCAGCATGCCGTCGCGAATTTATTCCACCTTCAACCGCCGCCTGGGGAAATGGGACAACCAGAGGTTCCTGGGATCGGTTCGAGCCGTCAACTCCGAGCGCGCACTCGCCATCTGGTAGGCGCGGGACCGCATGATCAACCGGTGGAGGGATTTCACCGACCAGCCGTTCTCCGTAAACTTCCGGGCCAGAAAGTCCAGGAGCCGTGGATGGGTCGGAGGTTCCCCCTTGGCCCCGAAGTTGTCGGGTGTCCGCACCAGGCCCTGGCCGAAGTGCCAGTGCCAGACCCGGTTGACCATCACCCGAGGCGTCAGTGGATGCTCCGGCTGGATGAGCCAGCGGGCCAGTTGCAGGCGGCCGCTGCCCTGGCTGGCTTCCATGGGCCGGCACCGCGTGTCGAACACCCTGGGGGAGGTCTTGGGCGCATCCTCGCCCCGATTGGCGGGATCGCCGCGGACAAAGACCCTCTGCTCCACCACCTTTCCGTCCTCCACGGCGTTGGCCATCTCCGGTTCCGGAGGCGCTTCCTTCTCCAATTGCTCGATCTCCTCCTGGAGCCGTACGATGGCTTCCCTGTGTTCCTCGGAGAAGAGTTCGGTGTCTCCGGGCTCGAGGATAAACGGCGTCTGGTAGCTCTCGTCCCTCGGATTGCCCTTCAGATAGACTTCGTGGAAGAAGCGGTCCCTGCCGGGGATGAACCTGGGTCGGTCCTCCTTGGCTTCATCCGGCCCGGACTTCTCGACGCGCTGCCGCCAGGCCTCCAGTTCCCCGTTCCACTCGTGGAATTGCGCGCGGAATTTGTCCTGGTAGTCCCTGGCGACCGACGGGCGCTGGCCCTCCCCGGACCGGCGCCAGGCCAGCAGGTGGGGGCGGAACCC
Source organism: Acidobacteriota bacterium (assembly GCA_028875135.1). Classification (GTDB taxonomy): domain Bacteria; phylum Acidobacteriota; class Terriglobia; order Versatilivoradales; family Versatilivoraceae; genus Versatilivorator. Next base: position 2,564 of record JAPPFQ010000530.1, on the reverse strand, counting down.
CTGGCCCGGCTTGAGGTAACCGGCCCAGCGTTCCAGGATCGATTCTTTCAGATCCAACCTGCGGGACAGCTCCGCCGGATCGGCTCCCTGGGCGTAGACCCGGTGGGCAGCCAGCATGTAGTCGGCCAGCCGCCGGCTTTCGGTCTCCGCGAACCGTTCCTTTTCCTTTTCCACCAGCTTCCCCTGGGCCTGCTTGCGGTCGTCGATTTTCTTCTTGTGGTCGAGATAGACCTGGTGCTCTTCGGGGAGGACCAGGGGCTTCATGAACATTTCGGAGACATGGGAGGTGGGGTCCACGAAGCTGCGGGTGCTGGCAAAGACGGAGATCAGGGAATAGTAGTCCCGGGTCAGGATGGGGTCGAACTTGTGGTCGTGGCAGCGGGCGCAGGTGATGCTCAATCCGAGAACGCTCTTGGAGACCACGTCGAGCTGCTCGTCGTAGACGTCGTAGACCATCCGGATCTTGTCCTGCTGGGCGATGGCCTTGGGCCCCAGGGCCAGAAACCCGGTGGCGATGATCCTGCGCCGGTCGGTCTCCAGGCGGCCCGTCCGGGGAAGCAGGTCTCCGGCGACCTGTTCCAGGATGAATTCGTCGTAGGGAAGGTCACGGTTGAAGACATCGATCACGTAGTCCCGGTAGCGCCAGGCATGGGGGTATTTGTGGTCCTCGTCGTTGCCGGTGGAGTCCGCGTAGCGGGCCACGTCCAGCCAGTGCCTGCCCCAGTGCTCCCCGTACCGGGGCGAGTCGAGCAGCCGCCCTATGACCTTGTCGAAGGCGTGCGGGGAGGTGTCGTTCAGGAAGCGCTCGATCTCCTGGACGGAAGGGGGCAGGCCGGTCAAGTCGAAAGTGGCTCGCCTCAGCAGGGTCAGCTTGTCCGCTGGTGGGGCCGGCTCCAGGCCCTGCTCCTCCAGCCTGGCCAGAATGAATCGGTCGATGGGTGTCCTTGCCCAGTCCTGGCGGGCCACCGGCGGCGGCTCGGGATCGGCCACCGGCTCCAGGGACCAGAGTCCCGTCGATACCTCGGGGGCCTCGCCCATCTCGGCGGTGACTTCGGGCCAGGGCGCGCCCAGCCCGATCCAGGTTTCCAGGTCGTCGATTTCGGCCGGGTCCAGCTTGCCGGCCGGCGGCATCTTGACCGCATCCTGGTAGCGGACGGCTCTGAGGAGCCGGCTTTGAGAGACGGATTCGCCTGAGATCAGAGGGCTCCCGGCCACCCCCTGGCGGAACCCATCCGCGGTCGAGAGATCCAGTCCGGCGGTTGCCAGCTCGGAGTTGTGGCAGGCCGTGCAGTGCCGGACAAACAGCGGCCGGATCTTACTCTCGAAGAGTTCCTCTGCGTCCGACCCCTGGCTCCAGGCCGGGGCGGCGAGCCCGCAGAGGGCCAGAACCGGCAGGAGCAGAAGCGTTGCCACCTGGGAGTGGTGAAACTGTCTCGTTCGATGCATGCGGACTGTCGGCTTCGGGTGAGCGGTTCGTTCGGGTGCTTCCCGAAGTATACCGCGATGCGGGCCATGAATAAAGAGATCGGAGCATTCCGGCCAGGACCATCTCGCGCAAACCCCCACCTCGCAGGGGCAACCCTTGTGGCTGCCCTGATGTTCCCGCTGGCCTCGCATTGGGCGCTCACAAGGGGCGCCCCCACAATCCCACATGGGATACGGCGGTGATTTGGGTAGCGTGGGATGGCCCGGCATTCCGGCAGGTGTTGTATGCTTCCGATTCACAATTGAGGATTGGAGGCAGCTCATGACCTACAAGCCGTTCCGGTTGGGAAGCCGGAAGCACGTCTTTGTGGATTGGAGCCTGATCGAGCCGGGTTACGGTCTGTCGTTCGGCGGCCAACGTCCCGAGAGCTGGGAAATGCCCTACGGAGTTCGCCTGAGGGTCCATACGCCTCGCCTGGACCGGGTTCCCCTGGTGACGGCCGACAAGCCCTGGGAGGCCGGAAACGCCCGTAGCGGCCTGGGTGTCTACAGCACGCTGCTGGAGGACGAGGGGCGCTGGAGGCTGTATTACGACAGCGGGGACCTGAGCGGCGAGCTGGAGGTGGACGAGGACGTGGGAACCCAGCGGGTGATGGCCTACGCCGAGTCCAGCGACGGGATCCATTGGGTCAAGCCGGAACTGGGGGTGGTGACCTACCGGGGGTCGCGCCGCAACAACCTGGTCTTCGGGCTGGATGCCTCACCCGGCCGGGACGCCCATGGGGCAACCTTCTTCAAGGACCCTTCAGCACCTCCGTCCGAGCGCTACAAGATGGTCCATCTGGGTTCGCACCAGGGGCGCTTCTGTGTCTACGGAGCGCTCTCCTCCGACGGGCTGCGCTGGAGATTGATCCGGGAGCCGTTGATCCGGAACTACCTCAGCGACACCCAGAGCGTGGTCGACTTCGATGAGGAAAGGGGAGTCTACGTCGGATACTTCAGAGGCTGGACGGCCCACGAGCACGGCACCTCCCACGCCCGCCGCATCATCAGCTATGCGGAGACGGATCGTTTCCAGCACTGGCCGGCTCCCCGGCCGCTGGTCGGGATCGACATGAACGACGGTCCCGACACCGACA
>JAPPFQ010000754.1 GCA_028875135.1 Acidobacteriota bacterium | reverse complement strand
GCAATTCAAGAGCCGGTTACTGAGACCGCCCGGCTTACCCGTATCAATGCTATTGGTGTTCATTCGTGTCCATTCGTGGTTCGTCTTTTTGTATCGTTATCCTACTTTGACACAGGATATCAGGGTTGAACCGTTGACGCCGTACCACTCCGCAGCCGGCTGAGAAGGCCCGAGTAACGGCGCTCCTGCTTGTTGTTCCTGACCGCAGCCTGCAGTGCCCGGGCCTGCCCGATGACCACCACCAGCTTTTTCCCCCGGGTGATCCCGGTGTAGATCAGGTTGCGTTGGAGCAGCAGGTACTGCTGCATGGCCAGTGGGATGACCACCACCGGGAATTCCGACCCCTGGCTCTTGTGGACCGAGATGGCGAACCCGGGAGCCAGTTGGTCCAGCTCGTTGAAGTCGTAGATCACTCTCTGGCTCTCGAATCGGATGGCCACACCCTTGTCCAGCGGGTCGACCATTTCTATCCGTCCCATGTCGCCGTTGAAGACGTTCTTGTCGTAGTTGTTTTCCATCTGAATGACCTTGTCCCCGACACGGAACTTCCATCCGAACTTCTCGACCTCCTCCCGTCCGGGCCGGGCGGGGTTGAGGAGGTCTTGCAACCTCCGGTTCACCTCCCGGGCCCCAAGCGATCCGCGATGCATGGGACAGAGCACCTGGATGTCCCGGATGGCGTCGACACCCAGCCGTCGGGGGATCCTCTCCTGGATCAACCGCGACATCACCCCTGAGATCTGCTCCGGATCCTCCCTCTCCAGGAAGTAGAAGTCCGAGTCGGGAACAGATCCCGTGACCGGGGCGGGAGCCTTGCCGCTGTTGACTTCGTGGGCGGTGGTTATGATCCGGCTGTCTCTGGACTGTCGGAAGACTTCCTTCAACCGGACCACCGGCACCACCCCGCTGGCGATCACATGCTGCAGCACCATCCCCGGCCCCACCGAGGGAAGCTGGTCCACGTCTCCAACCAGTATCAGCGAGCCCCCGGGAGGATGGGCGGCCAGCAGATGGCTCATGAGCGGGACGTCCAGCATGGAGCACTCGTCGACCACCATCAGGTCGCCCTGCAGGGGATTGCGCCGGTTCCTGGCGAATCGACCGGTGGCCGGAACAACCTCCAGCATGCGGTGGATGGTCTTGGCTTCCAACCCGGTGGCCTGAGAAAGCCGCTTGGCGGCCCGGCCCGTCGGAGCGCACAACAGGCATTTCACCTTCTTGGCTCTGAGGATCATCAGGATCGAGTTCATCAGGGTGGTCTTGCCCACCCCGGGTCCTCCCGTTATCACCAGAACCCGGTGGCCCAAGGCCTGGACCAGGGCCTCTCGCTGACTCTCCGCCAGGATCTTGCCCGAGCGCTGCTGGCACCAGGCAATGGCCTTCTCCAGATCGATCGGCGGATAGTCGGCCCTCCCGCGGGCCAACCGGACGATCCTGGCCGCGATGACCCTCTCGGCGCCCGCCAGGTGCGGCAAAAAGATCAGGTCTTCCCCCTCCAGGCTCTCCAGCAACAGTTGTCCTTGCCCAATCATCCAGGCCAGCGCTTCCTCCACGATGGCTTCCGGGATTTCGAGGATCTTTACGGCCTCCTGGTGAAGCTGCGAGGCGGGAAGCGCACAGTGGCCGTTCTGGGTCGCTTCCAGCAGAACGTGATTGAGACCTGCCCGCGCCCGCAGGGCCGAGTCCCGCGAGATCCCGACATTGGCGGCAATCCGGTCGGCCGTCTTGAATCCGATTCCCGTAATGTCCTGGCTCAACCGGTAGGGATTCTCCCGGACCTGGGCCACGGCATTGGCCCCGTAGGTTCTGTAGATCCGCGCGGCCCGCCGGGTTCCGACGCCATGAGAGTGGAGGAAGAGCATGATCTCCCGGATCGCCTTCTGATCCGACCAGGCCTGAGTGATGCGCCTCCTGCGGCCCGGTCCAATGCCCTCGACCTCTTCCAGGCAGGCCGGGTGCTCCTCGATGATCTCAAAGATCTCCTCGCCGAATTTCTGCACCAGCTTTCGAGCGTAGACCGGTCCAATGCCCTTGACCATGCCACTGGCCAGGTACTTCTCGATGCCTTCGGCGGTGGTGGGCGGGATGCATCTGAGTTGGACGGCCTTGAACTGGCGCCCGTGGTTCTTGTCGATTATCCAGGCGCCCTCGGCGCTGAGCCACTCTCCGGAGTTGACGGTCGGCGCCGAACCCACCACGGTCGCCAGGTCCCGTTGCCCCTTCACCTTGACCTGAAGCACACAGAACCCGGTCTCTTCACTGAAGAAGGTGACCCGCTCGATGGAGCCTTCGAGCCGTTCGGGAGCCGGCGGCGGCGAAGCCGAGGTTCCGGATCGGCCCTTATTCCCAGAGGATGAAAAACGTGTCAAAGATGAGACATTTGTCATCGGCGCGCTCGAGGACGGGCAGTCGGTCATCACCGGCGGCATTCAGCCTCTTGGCCATTCGAGGTCCAATTTGCCGGCGCCGATAGACACCGAGTAATTCAGGACAGCCACGTCTTGAATAATACAAGCAGTCCCGGAACGGCGAAAAATACAGAGAGCATGTAGGCGATGGCCAATCCTTTGCGCTCACTTCCCAGCCGTGCGATCCACTCGGCTCCTGCGGTCGGAATCAGTCGCAGCCAGGGAATACTGTAAATAACGATTACGCCCAGCAGATTGTAAAGAAAGTGCGCAATCGCGATCTGGTGCGCAATGGCATGAGTAGCGCCGGTAATCGCCGTCGCAGCCAGAAGCGCAGTGACTGTCGTTCCGATGTTGGCGCCGAGCGTGAACGGATAGACATGGCGAAGACCGATCATGCCGCTCCCCGCCAGGGGCACAATGATGCTTGTGGTCGTCGAGGACGACTGCACCAGCACTGTAACCACGGTGCCGGAAAGTATGCCGGTCACCGGACCCTTTCCGACGGCTGTTTGCAGAAACCTTCGGGACCTGCCCACGAAGACGGTTTTGAGCGCACTTCCGAGATACATGATCGAGAGCAGAATGAGCGCGATTCCCACGCCAATCAGAACCAGGCCCGCCCACAGGTCGGGCAGCGGAGACGTCAACGACTCTACAAAACCAGTACCGGTACCGACCGCGATTTTGACTATGCCCTTGCCCGAAGCATCGACAGTCCCCATGTTCTCAATGACATGGGTTAGAGCGCCGCTCAGTTTTTCAAGAAAACCGAACGCGAGTTCCAACGGCAGAAATATCAGGATGCTCAGCAGATTGAAAAAGTCGTGTACAGTGGCGGCCGCAAACGCGTTTCTGAACTCCCCTGGCCGATTCACATGGCCGAAACTGACCAGCGTGTTGGTGACCGTCGTTCCCACGTTGGCGCCCATTATCATGGGAATCGCTATGGCAACAGGCAATCCGCCTGCTACAAGAGCGACGATGATGGAAGTTACGGTGCTGGAGGATTGGATCAATACGGTGGCCAGTATGCCGAGAACCAATCCGATGAACGGGTTTGTTGCAAACGCGAACAGAGATTCGGCTCCCTCCGCACCACCGAATTCTTGACGAAAGCCCTTGCCGATCACGTCAACTGCCACAAGCAACACGTATATGGACACTATGACTACAAGCCAAGGGACAATTCTTGACTGGACGGTTGTCTGTTTCGCTGGTTCCACGTGTGCCTCGATGTGAGAACTTGCCTTGGGGGACCAGTATAGCAGCAGTGGAGAGCCGGGATGCGAGCGCGAATGCGCTTGCGCCGTCCCCGGATTCCGCCGGCTTCGTCTAAGAATTGCTATAGCAGTGTGTCGCCAGCCGGCACAGCGGGAAAACGTACCGGCACTCCCTGTATTATGGGTTGTCGCAGCAATCTGCTTAAGGTTGATCGGAGTGTGTCTGCGGTTGTCAAGGTGGCGCTCAAGCGCCGGTAGCGTCCGGTGCCTGAGTGCGGATTTCTGATGGCCCTGTGATATACTTCTTCGGCTAACTTGCTGCCAAATAAACGTTTTCAAGGAGATCTCATCTGTTCAGCTTTCGGCGGCACCAGCCGGACTATTCCACCGGAGAACCGTTTACGTTTAGTTTCGCCGCAGACTGCAATGCCCCGACTCCTACTTGATTTGTACTTGCTCAGCCACAACCCCGGATCCTCTTCCCGTCCGATGAGCCTCACCGGGCTGATCGTCGGCACCCTGCTGCTGTTTTCTATTCCGGCACCGGGGCAGGATGCGGAGATACCGAAAAAGTTGACGCTTGCCGACGCCCTAAGCATCGCGGAGGCGGCCAACCCCAATTTCCGCGCCGCTCGGAACGTGGTTGAGATCGCGGAGGCGGATGCGCTCGAGGCGGCCAGCCGACCGAACCCGGCGATTGCGGTGGAAGGCGAGGAGTATTCGATCTTTGGGCCGAGCCTTCCATCCTTCTTTAACGGCCAGGCCTTGATCGTCCGAATGGAGCAGGAAATCGAGACTGCCGGGCGTCGCGGGCACCGCATGAAAGCAGCCGATGCCGGCATCGGGGTGGCGCGCTCCGAGGTTGCCGATGAACTTCGACAACTGCAGCTCGAAGTAAGCAAGGCATACTTCCAGCTTGTACTCGCCCAAGCCAACCGGACCACCGCCGGAGCGGCGCTCAAGGATATTGAGCGTGTCATCGGTTTGACCGAGGCCCGGTTCAACGCCGGTGAAGTGGCGGGCACGGAACTTCGTCGGCTGCAGGTGGAGCGTCTCCACTTCTTCGATCAGGTGCTGACGACGGAGCTGGCGGTGAGCGATGCACGCATAGTGCTGCTGAATCTGCTCGGAGCAACCGACCTGAACCAGGAGTTCGAAGCCATAGATCCGCTGGAACCGCCTCCGCTCCGAGGTCCGGACGGTGGGCTGATCGCCACGGATGAGGGCGTGACAGCCGAATTGAATTCGTTGCGGAGGGACGCCGCCTCAATCCGGCCGGATCTGCAGGCGGCCCGCCTCACCCGCGAACGCGCTGAGGCCGAGATGGATCTGCAAGTAGCGTTGCGCGCTCCAAATGTCACATTCGCCTGGGGCTACCGCCGGGATTTCGGCGAGCACGCCATGGACTTCGAGGTCAGCTTTCCGATCCCGTTATTCGGCAGCCTGAATCCCGCTGGAGTGCAGCGGGCCTTTGCCGAGCGACGCCGGGCCCAGGCACTCGAACGAGCGACCAAGGTAGCCGTCGACAGCGAGTTGCAAAAGGCGGCCAACGCCGTCGACAGCAGTGCAAAGCGGGTTCGCTACATCGACCAGGAGTATCTTCGCAGCTCAAGGGAATTGCATGACCTGATCCAGGCCTCCTACCATCTTGGCGAGACCGCTCTGATCGATTTCCTGGATGTTCAGCGAGAATTCATCGTGACTCAGCAGGTGCGCAACCAGGCTCTGTACGACCTGCGCATCAGTCTGATAGAGATGGCGGCGGCCGTCGGCATCCGGCCGGCAGGAAAACCGTGACCCGGCTCTGAGGGAGCGATTGCAAATGCATGGATTGCATCACCGACTGCACCGACAAGGCGGGCTGCGTGCAGTGCTCGTCTGGCTGGCGATCTGCCTGGGAGCGGCTGCAGGTTCAGCCTGCCTGGAAACGGGACACAACGGGGCTCACCACAGGGAAGACCATGCTGAGGAGGAACACGCCGGCGAGACCCATGACGACGAAGAGCACGCCGGCGACCAGGCCCGCGGTTCGCTGGAGATTCCAGAGGAGGCCCAGCAGAACGCCGGCATGCAGGTTGCGACCGCGGAGCGCCGTGCCCATCCCGTACCGATGAACGTGACCGGCCTGGTCACGCCCGTCCCGTCACGGGTGGTGCACCTGCGGCCGCTTGCCGAGGGGGTCGTCAAGCAAGTCGACGTCAGGCTCGGCGACCGCGTACGGACGGGACAGGTGCTCGTGCACTACGACAACATCGCGCTTGGGGACCACATCGGGGAATACCGGGCGGCGGTAGCAGCTCGACGCCAGGCCGAGGCCGACCTGCAGGTCTTGCAACGCAGCTTGCAACGGGCAGAGCAATTGATTGGCCTGGAGGCGATCTCTCAGCAGGCCCTCGATCTGCGCCGGTCGGAGTTCGAGCAGGCTCAGGCCGGCCTGGTCAGCACCCAGGCGGAGGTGAGCAGAATCGAGGAGCGGATTCATCGCTTCGGACTGACGGACGAAGACCTGTCGGAAGTCGCCCCAACCGGTAGCGCCGAGGAGATGCGGGTAGCCGCGGAACGGCACCGCGAAATGTCTCTCAATGTGCTCCGCGCACCGTTCGGCGGAACCGTGACGGAGTTCGGCGTGGCAGTCGGCGATCTGGTCGAACCGGACCGCGAGCTGTTGACGATCACCAACATGTCGACGGTTTGGGTTCTCGCCGACGTCTACGAGCCCGACCTGGGGCGCCTCCCCACGGACGCCGAGGTCACTATTCGGGTCGATGCCTATCCGGACCGGGTGTTCACCGGCCGCATTACCTACATCTCCGATACCATCGAAATGAGCACGCGCGCCGCTCACGTCCGCTGTGTTGTCACAAACCGCGACAAGGCGCTGAAGCTCGGCATGTTCACCAGGGTTTCCATCCCCACAAATGAGAGGGTTTCCACGCTGGTGGCTCCCGTCGATGCGGTCCAACAGATTGACGGTCAGTCGGTTGTCTTCGTGCGGGCAGGCCCGACCACCTTTGAGCGCCGCGACGTGACGCTCGGTTCGACGGCTGACGGCCGGGTGGAGGTGGTTGGAGGACTGGACCCCGGCGAAACGATCGTGTCGACGGGCAGCTTCTACCTGAAGACCGCCTTGCTGCACGAGCGGATCGGCCACTCCCACTAGCACTCCCGCCAACATGCATCGCCTCATAGATTTCTCCCTCCGCAACCGGTTTCTCATCCTGGCCTTCACTCTGTTGGCTGCCGGATTCGGCGTCTACTCGATGTTTCAGTTGCCGATCGACGCGGTGCCCGACGTGACTCCAAACCAGGTGGCGGTGCTGACCCAGACGCCCGGGCTCGGGCCGGTGGAGGTCGAGCAGTTCGTGACGTTTCCGGTCGAAACCGCCATGAGCGGCCTTCCCGGCATCACCAAGATCCGATCGGTTTCCCGGTTCGGACTCTCGTCGGTCTACATCTATTTCGAAGAGTCGATCGATCTCTACTTCGCGCGCCGGCTCGTAATGGAACGGCTGCCGGAGGCCCGCGAGTTGATTCCGGAGGGTTACGGCACACCCTCCATGGGACCAATCAGCACTGGGCTGGGCGAGATCTACCAGTTCGAGGTTCGTGGCGAAGGGTATACCCCGATGGAGTTGCGCAGCATCCTCGACTGGGAGATCGGGTTCAAGCTGCAGTCGGTACCCGGTGTCGTCGAGGTGAATTCCTACGGTGGCGAGCTCAAGACGTATGAGATCCAGCTCGATCCCAATCGCCTGGTTGCCCACAACGTTTCGCTCGA
>JAPPFQ010000264.1 GCA_028875135.1 Acidobacteriota bacterium | reverse complement strand
CGTAAGGTTTCCAAAAATTTAAAACCTTTTTCACTGTGGGGCTTTTTCCCCCTCACCTATATTGGGCGGGCGGGGGTCGGGGGGGGGGGGGGGGGGTAAGACTGGTAGTGTGCCTCGACCTCCTCGGGCGTGGCCGCGCGCAGTTCCCATCCTTCCTTCGCCACCTTGTAGCGAACGAAGCCGCCAAGGAGAGCACCGATGTCGCCATCGCCAAGGGCGTTTCGGATGAAGGCGTTGGGGATGCCATCCTGGACGGCGCGCAGGTTGACGTGCGACAGCGGCGTTTGGGGCACGGTGCTGATGACGCCGGCCACGCGGGGCAGCTCGTTCGGCAACGCCTCGTAGATCACCACGTCGCGGGGGTGGGGCCGGTCGCCCGGGTTCAGGTTCTGCAACCGTCCGTAGCCTTCCCCGGAGTTCAATGGGAGGAAGTCGGTTGCGGAGACGAGGTCTTCCTCCAATACGAGGCCGACGCGGGAGGAGGCCCTGAACGACTCCAGGTCGTCCTGGTAGTACAACAACTCATTGGTGCGAATGTAGAACGCGAGATTGCCGTCAATAAACGGGATACTGGCGGCAAGCACTGAATGCCGCATCTCAATCTCCTCGAAGGTGGCGCCGAAGTCAGTTGTATCGAAGTAGTACACTCCCGGTCCGCCGCCCTCTGTGAGGAGATCCGGACCGAATCCGAGCACTCCTTTAGTGAGCCTGTCCGGATAGGCTTCCCTTTCGAGGCCGACTTTGCTCAAGAAAGTGGCATGAAGCGGGTGGTTCGCGCTGTTGATGAAGTAAACGCTCGGGCGATCGGTATCCCAATCGACCAAAATGAACTTCAGAGTCCCGAAAGCCTGTAGCGCGTCGAAGGTGCCTTTGTCCTGAAGGACAACAGCGCCGTCCCTCAAATCGACGGGAGCGGCCGCGTTCACCGGATTCATGGCCCCCAGGTTGCCTAGTTCCGTGATGTCGTCGGTGCAATCGCCGTCCACGTCAGCCGGGTTGGCGACAAGATACTTCTCCACCCGGTAGCGATCGGGGGGCAATGGCGCCACGTTCTCCGCCAGCGTGGTCGTGCCGGCTTCACCCAGCTTCACCAGGACGGGCTGTTCGACTTCCCCTTGGTCCACTTCGTGCCGCGCATACAGCACGAAGTAGTGGTCGGTCGTGGATGCAACTACGATGGGAACCGAAGTCACCTCCACTTCCACCGGCGCAGGGGCCTCGCCATCGCCCGGACACTGCCCCCCATCGCCACCGCCCTGGGCGAACGCGGGAACGTCGAGGGCCAATGCCGAGGCAAGCACCGTCAGCAGACGACATGCGACAAGCAGATGTCTTGGACTCGATTGCATTTCCCCACCAACATCAGGAAATATCGGGCCTCGGAGTCTCTAATGGTGCATTCGATGAAGGAGAGCCATTTGCAGAATTCCGCACGTAGGGGACGCGAATAGGGGACGTTGTTGAACTACTGGAACGTGAATTGGGGACGTTGTTGAATTACTGGAATCACTTGTAAAGATCACGCAGGAGACGTAATTGCTCAATTCGATTCACGAGTGGGATTTTTGCAAAGAGCTCCCTTGAAATTCCTTCAAGCACCGCCCCTGCCCTGCCGGGCAGATCATCCGAAAATGAAACAAGAAAGGTTCCAGCATCAACATCTATTACTTTCAACAGGTCACGTAATTTGTTTCAGCCTGTATTTGGCAAGGGGATGCCGCTTTCAACTCAGGAACGGACCGGCAAACGACCGTCGTTTGTGTTCGTATATCTACCCTCTTGAGCAGCGCATCTTACAGCCCCATAGTGAATATTCAGTGCTAAATAGGTGAAATATCAGTGCAATGTTAAGGACCCTCAAGAACGGAGCCTCTTGCAAGATTCGGCAGCGGGACGTTTATCGGGAACGGCCACAAAAGGCACAAAAAACAGCTTGTGACTCTTGTGCTTTTTGGGGTCGGAGAGCATTTCTCGCCAGGTCGCACCCGATATTGAAAAAGACAAAACCTCAGGTTCGCCGGCATGATGACCTGCCCCGCTGCGAATTTTGCAAAAGGCTCGCTCAAGTTTGCCTCGCTTCCCGGCACTTCGTGCGTACCCAGCCGCAGTTGCCTGTCACCGGCGAGAGTTGCGGCCAGGCCGCGTTTCCACCCCGCTTTAGCCGAGTCATGCATCATGCGCTTTCCAGGCTCATTGACTGCCGGGCCCCAAGGAGCCCCGGCAAATGGACAATCATGCTAAAATGGGTGGGACGGGCAGGCGCGTTCCAGCGGCCCTCTATCCGGTCCAGCCCACCTCGAGGACGGGGCCCACCCTCACCGCCAATTGATGACAGCCCTTAAACTGGTCTTCACAAACGTCCTTCACCGCCCGGTCCGGGCCTTCGTCAGCGTTGTGGCCATCAGTCTCGAAGTCATGCTGATCCTGTTGGTGATGGGCATCTCCAACGGCATGATTGAAGACAACGCCGCCCGCCAGGAGAGCCTGGGCGCCGACGTCATCGTTCGGCCGGCCAATGCGCCTCCGCTCTTCTTCACTACCGGCAGCACCATCATTCCCGAGGCCGTGGCCGAGACCCTGGCCCGGCTGGATTCGGTACGGGAGGTGACGCCCATTCTCTTCCTGGCTCAGCTCCGGGGAGGCTGGAGCACCATCTACGGCATCGACCTGCCGAGCTTCGAGGCCGTGGCCGGCAGCCTGGAGTTCCTGGAGGGCCGCCGTTTCAGCGGGCCCGAAGCCCGGGAAGCCATTATCGACGACCGCCACGCCAGATCGAAGGGCCTGGCCGTGGGCGATCGTTTCGATTTGAAGGGCCGGTCGTTCCAGGTGGTGGGCATCTACCGCAACGGCGTCGGGGGCCGGATCTACGTTCCCATCAGGAGCCTGCAATCCGTCACCGACAAGGCCGGTCAGGCTTCCACCTTTCTGGCCAAGCTCTACGATTCCAAGCAGTTGCAGGCAGCCATGGCCCAGATGCGGGCCCTGGTTCCCAACATCAACGTCACCTCCATGCGGGAGTGGGTTTCCCTGCTTAGAAACGGCCGGCCTCCCGCTTACCATACCTTCATCACTGGGGTCATCGGCCTGGCCATCTCCATCGGCTCTTTCGCCTGCTTCCTGTCCATGTACACCACCATCGCGGAACGAACTCGGGAAATCGGCATCCTGAAATCCCTGGGAGCCCGCAAGGGCTACATCGTCAACCTGGTGATGATGGAAATACTGGTGCTCTGCCTGGCCGGCCTTCTGGTCGGATTCCTGCTGACTTTCCTGGGCGTGCAGTTCCTCCGGTTCCTCTATCCCGCTCAGATACTGGCGATTCCACCTCTCTGGGTCGTGTACACGGTCCTCTTCGTTTCCGTCAGCGGGATCATCGGGGGACTCTACCCGGCCCTCAAGGCGGCGGCCAGCGATCCCGTCAAGGCACTCTCCTACGAATAGGGATTCCGGTCGACAGGGCCCGCGAAGGACCCCGTCTTCGGCGGTACGCCCGCTATTTCAAAGCGAAGGTCACTCCGAGTCCAAATCGGTGCAACAGGCTTGATGCGAGGGTGGCTTGAGCCTATACTGCTAGCCTGGTTCCCAAGCCCAAACGAGATGGAGGACAACCATGCACGGCACAGCCACTCGCCGGCAAATACTTCAGGGGATGGGCGCTCTGGCTGTCGGACTGGCCTCCGGCTCCCCATTGGCGGCTCTCGCCGGCGCCCGGGTTCACTCCAAGCGGGTGATCAGCATGCAACCCCGGCTCTATCACGGCTGGCCCACCCTGGCCAGGCGCAGCAACGGCGAACTGCTGCTGGTGTGCTCGGGCGGCCGGGAATCCCACGTCTGCCCCTTCGGCCGGGTGGAGCTGATGCGCTCCCGCGACGAGGGACGGCACTGGAGTTTTCCGAGGGTGCTGATCGACGGTCCCATCGACGACCGGGATGCAGGCGTGGTGGAAACCGCCGAGGGATCGCTGCTGGTCACCACCTTCACCTCTATCGGCTATGCCGACATCCTGGCCCGGGCCGAAAAGCTGGAATCTGAGGGAAAAGGCGTCTGGACCCGGGAGAAACTGGAGCGCTGGCAGGCCATTCACCGCCGCATCACGGCCGCGGAACGCGAAATCGAGCTGGGAAGCTGGATGATCCGCTCCACCGACGGTGGCCGGAGCTGGTCGGCGCCCTACCGCTGTCCGGTCAACAGCCCCCACGGCCCCATTCAACTCTCCGACGGACGGCTGCTCTACCCCGGCAAGATCTTCTGGTACGGCCCCAGCGGGCAATCCAAGGGGCGCATCGGGGTCTGCGAGTCCAGCGACGACGGCCAGAGCTGGCGCTGGCTGGCCGAGATCCCGACCCGCAAGGGCGACGACCTCGACGGCTACCACGAGCTGCATGGCGTGGAAACCAGCGAAGGAACCCTGGTCGCCCATATCCGCAACCACAACACCGCCAACGAGAGGGAGACGCTGCAGAGCCGATCCACCGACGGAGGGAAGACCTGGTCGGTTCCCCGCGCCCTCGGGGTGTGGGGACTGCCATCCCACCTGCTGAAGCTGCGGGATGGGCGACTGGTGATGTCGTACGGCTATCGCCGTCCCCCTTATGGAAACCAGGCCCGCGTCAGCGAGGACCAGGGCCGCACCTGGTCCGGCGCCATCACCATCTCCGGAGACGGCATCTCCAGCGACCTGGGCTACCCTTCCACGGTCGAGTTGAACGACGGCTCTCTGCTGACGGCCTGGTATGAAGTGATGGACAACCCCGTGCCCAAGGCATCGCCCTCCAAGGAACGTGTCCAGCGGCACCTGGAGATGGCCTCCCGCCCGGACCTGGCCGTGCTGCGACAGGCCCGCTGGACCCTTGACTGAGGCACTCAGAGACCGCCATCGGGATTTCTCCGTTAACCCAATGCCTGACCGTTTCCTGCCTGCCGTCACTCCTCCCGAGGACCTTCAGGCTCCTTCCTGGTGGTTCGCCTTCCGTGGAGAGATGCTCCTCGTCCAGGTCCGCGACGGCTCGGCCTCCATCCCCCTGATTCACCATCCCCGGGACCTGAGCCTGCGGTGCCTGCGGTGCCAATATCTGGGCGTCCTGGACGGCAGACACTGCTTCTCGGCCGAATTGCAGCAGGAGAGCCGGCCCGCTTCCGGGATGGCCTTCGACAATCTGCGCGCCCTCTATCCCTCCCTGGGAGACCGGCTCTTCGCCCTGGCGGGCCGGGCCAAGCAGATCGTGGACTGGGACCGGAACCACCAGTTCTGCGGGCGGTGCGGATCGGCCACGGTTGCTCACGTGCGGGACCGCTCCCGGACCTGTCCGGGCTGCGGACTGGAGAGTTTCCCCCGCCTGTCTCCGGCTGTCATCGTGCTCATCGCCCGCGGGGAGGAGCTGCTGCTGAGCCGATCTCCTCACTTCCCCGACGGCGTGTACAGCATCCTGGCCGGCTTTGTCGAGCCGGGAGAAACCCTGGAGGAGGCGGTAGAACGGGAAATCCACGAAGAGGTGGGCCTTCGGGTCAGAAACATCCGTTACGTGGCCAGCCAGCCCTGGCCCTTCCCCAATTCGTTGATGCTGGGCTTCCGGGCGGAATACGCCGGAGGAGAGCTGCAGATGGACCCGGATGAGCTGGAGGCCGCCGGCTGGTACCGTCCGCCCGACCTGCCCGGGCTCCCCTCCCCCGCCAGCATCGCCCGGCGCCTGATCGACGGGTTCCTGCGGGAACACGGCCACGCTTCCTGAATAGAATGGGGGCCGCAAACCAGCTGCCCTGTTCGACCGCGTCCAGGCCAATCAACAGCGAGGTCCGATCCATGCCAAACACGTCCGTCACCATTCTGGGAGGAGGCAACACCGCCTTCTCGACCGCTGCCAGCCTCACCCTGCGCAGGTTCGATGTGACCCTGTTCGAGATCCAGGGCTTTGAGGCTTCCCTGGATCCCGTCCTCGACTCGCACATCATCCACCTGTTGGGAGAATACGGCCAGGGCCCCGCCAGGATCCGGTGTCTGACGACTGACATCGAGGAGGCCCTGGCGGCGTCCGATCTGGTCCTCCTGATTGTTCCGGCCTACGCCCACAAGCCCTTTGCGGAAGTGTGCGCGCCCCACCTCGACTCCCGACACACGGTGGTGTTGATGCCGGGCACCCTCGGCGCGCTGGAATGGTCGCAGATCCTGCGCCGCCGGGGGGCAGCCCGGGCCACCCTGGCCGAGGTGGACACCGCGCCCTATGTCTGCCGCAAGACGGGGCCCGACACCGCCACCATCTGGGGCGTGGTAAGCGGCCTGGGGCTGGGCGTGCTGCCGGCTTCGGAAACTTCCAGGGTGCAGGAAGCGCTGGAGCCGCTGTTCCCCGGCATGCAGACCTATCCCGACGCGATGGCCTGCGGTCTGGCCGCCATGAACCCCGTGGTCCATCCCGCCGGCGTGCTTCTCAATGCCGGGAGAGTGGAGTACTCCAAGGGGGAGTTCTACTTCTATGAAGAGGGCGTCACGCCCTCGGTGGTCAAGGTCATTCAGCAGGTGGACGAGGAACGCCGCGCCGTGGCCGGGGCCCTGGGATATGAACTCTGCCCGGTGGCGGAGGCCTTCCACCAGGCCGGCTTCGGACCCAAGGGCGACCTGTGGGCCGCCATCAACGGAAGCTGGATGCTGACCCGCCTGAAAGCCCCCGGGACCCTGGAGAGCCGCTGGCTGACCGAAGACATCCCCTACGGCCTGGGCGCCTGGGCCTCGGTGGGAAGCCAGTTCGGGGTGCCGACTCCCACCATGAGAAGCCTGGTCGACCTCGGGTCCATCGTCATGGGTTTCGACGCCTGGAAAGAGGGCCGCGGCGTCGACCGACTGGGGATCTCGGGGATGAGCAGGGAGGGGCTGCAGGCGTTTCTGAAAACCGGCGCGGTCGATGGGTGACAGACGGCCGCTTTCCGTTAGTTCGTTCCATGTCTTGGATTTGGTTTTAATGCCGAGAGAAAACGCCGACATAAGTGAGGTACTTTTCTAGCAGCCTCTTCTGAAATACTCCCTTCATGCTTGGCAGGGTTATGGATGCCGCAAATCTCTCCTAACAACCTACGGCAATGGTTATCGAGGAGTGGACGTCGATTATTTTGAATCCAATCATTGAATTGTCTCACTACAACTCGCTTAGAGTGTCGGCAGGTCTCAAGAACGTGGTGCATCTGGCCAAGAGGCATTTTCATCGGCTTTTGGCGGATCAGGTATTTAAAGAATCTCTCATCTTCACCCCAAGAACTCTTATTTTTCACCAGTGAGCGCAAATCAGGACACTGGTAGACGTAATCTCGAAACTTCCCGAATACCTTTGACTTGAGTTCGAGTTCGACTGCCGTGCCGAACTAGTGAGCCGCCTCTTGCGCCTGCTGTCGGTGCAGTAGTTCATCAACCGGGGGATTCAAGATCATCCAG
>JAPPFQ010000705.1 GCA_028875135.1 Acidobacteriota bacterium | reverse complement strand
GACCTTGCCGGCCGAAATAACGGCGATGACCGGATTCACTTCGTTCAGGAAGTGCGAGGAGGTTGAGGTCCCGCTTCCATGGTGGGCCACCTTCAAGACATCGGACTGGAGGCCGGGTCCAAGGGCTGCGAGGCATTCCTCCGCGGGTTCCTCGATATCACCGGTCAACAGAAAGGAGCGCCGGCCGTAGGTCATTCTCACAACAAGGGAATCGTTGTTTATGTTTTCGTCGGTAGGGCCGCAGCCGGGATTGAGAAATTCCAATCTGGAGCCATGGAAATTGAGGGTATCCCCGGCCTGGAACGCTCTGATCTTGAGTCCGTGAGCCGCTGCTTTCTTGAGCAGATCGTGCAAATCCGGGCCGACGGCGCTGTTTCCGAGCCAGAACTCCTTGACCTCGAAGTTGTCCAGAATGAAGTCCAGCCCCCCCATGTGATCCTGGTGAGCGTGGGTCAGGATCACCGCTTCCAGAGACCGGACACCCCGACTCCAGAGATAGGGCGCAACCACCTGCTCTCCAACGCCGAAAGCCGTCGCCCTCATTTCGGATCGGTGGCCGGCTCCGGACCAACTGCCGCCGCCGTCGACCAGAAAGTGCCTGCCGTTCGGCCAGCTTACCAGCAGACAGTCTCCCTGCCGCACATCCAGAAAAGTCAAGCCCAACTCGCGCGATTTCGACTTGGCTCCCGGCACGCCCGACAGCAGGACCGCCAGGGAGGCGATCCAGATGGAGCTGCCCAACAGCCTCAGGAGTCGGGGAACTCGAACGGTCACCCACAGGGCCAGGGAGCCGTAGTAGGCCAGCACCCAACCCAGGGGAACCTGGGGCAGGGAAAATCCGAGCCAGGGAATTTCGGAAAAGGCGCGGTTGAGGCTCAGGAGGCATTCGGCCAGCAGTCCGCAGATCCAGCCGAGCGGCCAGGAGAGCTGCGGGAACAGACTGGCCCAGGCCAGGTAGGTGAATCCCACGGGAATGATCATGCCGACCAGGGGAATGACCAGCATATTGAGGAAAACGACCGGCAACACCACCCGGTGGAAATAGACCATCAGGGGAACCAGGAGCACGGCCTGAATGGCAACCGAAACCAGGACGATGTCCAGAAGTCCCAGCAGGAGCTTGCAGGGCCACACCATCAGACCGAGGCGTATGGCCGATCGTGGAACGCCCAGGGACTCCGCCAACCTCGAGCTGCGGAGTCTCAAGCCGACCCGCCAGGCGGCAAGTCGAGGGGAAAAGTTGCGATCCAGGTGGATGGATTCCAGGGACCGGAGAGCTTCCTTGCAGGGTTGAGTGGTGCGGTGCAGCAGGGGAAGCCCCACCAGGGCGATCGCCAGGGCGGCCGAGAAAGAGAGTTGGAACCCCGAGTCATCCAGCCATCCGGGGGCCTTGAGCAGGACCCACCAGGCCGCCAGGCAAAGGGAGTGGAGCAGGTTGCGGTCCCGGTCGAAATAGAGACTGGCCAGAAACAGGCAGCCCATGATCGAAGCCCGGTCAATGGCGATTTGTCCCTCGGCCAGGAGGTTGTAGAGGGCGATCGACCCCATGGTCAGGGTCAGGGCCAACCAGCGCGGAAGCCTCAGTTGTTTGAGCAGGGCAAAGACCATGGCAATCATCATCCCGACATGCAGTCCCGATACGACCAGCACGTGATAGAGCCCGTTCAATCGAAAACGGGACCTGGTTTCCTCCGCAAGGTCACTGTCGTCTCCGAGCAGGACGGCTTTCAGAACGGCCCTGGCCGGCTCTGATGCCGGCAGGGCATCCAGCGCCCCAATACAGCCTTGCCGCATCCGGTTGGCAAGATCCTGCCAGGAAAATTCCGGTTGTCGCGCGAGACGGGTCAGCAGGAGTGGGTCCTTCAGGTTCCCGGTCAGAAAGACGCCGCGAAGCTCCAGGTAGGACCGATAGTCGAACTGTCCCGGATTGTTGAAGTTATCCGGTCTTCGCAAATAGGCGAGGATCTCGACTTGGTCGCCTGCCCGGGCAGGTGGCCAAGTGTTGAAGGAAACATCCGGGGGGACGAGGTGAAGGCGAATCTTTCCCCGGGTCTCAAAGCTGTCGAACCGGTTCGCCAGGTGCTGAACCTCCACCTCCAGGTGGATACCCCCGGCCTTGCCGTCCGAAACACGGACGCACCGCCCCCTCACCCGACAGGGAGCCGTCAGGTCCAGTGCGTCGGATCGGACCAGGGTTCGAAGGTGGTTCTCGTCGAACTGGAGTTCGTGGATGGCCTTCCAGGCCATTCCGGACAAGCCGAAGGCCAGGAGCACGACGATCCAGCAACTCCAGGCTCTTTTTGTGCTCCAGAGAATCCATGAGAGGCACAGTGTCAGGGCGCCGGCGGCCCAGAGGGATTCCGCCGAGTTGGCGACCCGGGAATGAGCGGCAAGGCCCAGACAGAATGCTGCGGTCGGCAACAGCAGTGGAGTGCGCACCATCGCTTTGAATTGTCCGTTGTACCTGCCTGGCGGAGGGAAGATCGCGAGCGCCGGCCGCCGGAAAATTTTGCTATGATCGGCTCAGGAAACTTCAGCGGTACCGGAGGCCCGGCCGGCCGGTTTGGGTCCAACGAGGGAGGAGGGTCTATTTCACACCGAGTCACCAAGCACATCGATTTCTGCTACGGCCATCGCCTGCTCAACTACGAGGGGAAATGCCGTCATCTCCACGGCCACAACGGCAGAGTTGAAGTGGAGGTTGTCAGCAACCATCTGGACCACCGGGGCATGGTCGTGGATTTCGGCGACATCAACAAGGTGATCAAGACCTGGATCGACGCCGAATTGGATCACAAGATGCTCCTGCATCGGGACGATCCCCTGGTCCCCGTGCTCCACCGGCACCGGCAACCCTGTTACCTGATGGACGCCAACCCCACGGCCGAAAACATCGCCAAGGTCATCTACGACTATGCGCATGCGCAGGGGCTGCAGGTTGCCGAAGTCAGGCTCTGGGAAACACCGAATTCCTTCGCGTCCTATGGCAGGCCGCTGCCGGGGTAGGGAGTCCCGCCTGCTGTCTCGGAAACAAGGATACGATCTTCCAGGGAAACACCTCCCGGAAACGGTGGGCAGACGAGGCCCGTTGCGCTCCGATGGATGGCAGCCCTGTATCTGAGACAGAACACTAGAGGTCGATTTTCGGGAAAAGGATCCCGGAAAAGACCAGCCAGGCCGCCAGCAGGGTGAGTGCAATGTTCAGCGTCTGACCGGACCAGTAGAGCAGCAACGGCCGTCCCCCGGCCATTTGCCGCGCCAGCGCACGAAAGTCGGATTCAAGTCCGATGCACAGGAAGGCCAGGCAGAACAACCAGTTACGAATTCCTTTGGAGGCCTGCAGAGACTGGCCAACCGCCTCGGCTCCCAGCAGTGGAACCAACACGAGGGAGACCACGCAGGAGGCCGCGATGAAACCCAGGACGAATTTGGGGAATCGATTCCAGATCTCAATCGCTCCGGGACGCCTGCCCTCGGTCGGCTCCACTCGCGTGACCCAGTAGAGGGCGATCAGAAGGGCCACCAGGCCGATGGAAGCGTTCTGGATCATCTTGATGACCGCGGCCGCCTGCATGGATTGATCTCCCAGCATCTGTCCGGCGGCCACCACCGCCCCGGTGGAGTCGATGGTCCCGCCCAGCCAGGCGCCGGCTACAATCCTGTCCAGGTCCAACCAGCGGCAGACCAGAGGCATGACGACCATCATCAGCACCGTGAAGATCAAGGTCATGGCCACCGCCAGCGTCAGTTCCTCCTTCTTGGCCTTGCTGGCGCCGGCGGCGGCGATGGCCGCCGAGACCCCGCAGACCGACGTAGCCGCGGCGATGGTTATGGTGAAGGAGGGCGCCAGCTTCAGTCGCCGGTAGCCGAACCAGAACATGGAGACCAGGACAATCGGAGTCACTCCCCAGGCTACGATGACTCCGTACCGGCCAAGAGTCAGGATATTGCCGAAAATGATCTCTGCGCCCAGAATCACCAGGCCGGTCTTGATGAACAGTTCCGAGCGCACCGCGGGTTTCAGCCATGAGGGAACTCCCAGCAGATTGCTCCATGCCAGTCCGACCAGAAGCGCCCACAGGGCATAACTGAGGCCGTACGCCGCCAGACCGCGATTCCCGGCAACCAGGAAACTGAGCAGGGCCAGGCAGAACAGGACAGGGAAGCCGGCCGCGAAACGACCGGCCTGCCGCTGGATGGCGCCCACCGCCAGGACGGACAACCCTCCAAGCCCGATCATCAGGAGCAGCAACGGCACCCCGGGGAGCGCGGCCGCGACCTCGGCCAGTGTCGACCACTTGGGGATTCTGGGAACCGCCGAGACCACCCCCAGAAACACCGCCCCCAACACCAGCAGGCCAATCCAGACCGCCCACCAGTCCTCCAGGGTAACCAGCTTTTTCCAGCTTCGCATACGGATCACTCCATTTTGGGCTTGGGGCCGTAGTGGTTGAAAGAGGGAATCAGCGGACCGGCGGTAATGCCGCCATCGACCGAAATCACCTGCCCGGTGATCCAGTCGGTATCCGGACTGGCCAGGAACACCGCCGTTCGGGCTACGTCGTGGGGCGTCCCGAATCGGCCTAGCGGCGTGTACTGCATCCAGGCCTTGTAAAGAGCCGAGTCCGCAGCAGGCGGCGGGTCCTTGGGAACCGGGACGGCTCCCGGAGCAATGCAGTTGATCTGGATGTTCCATTCGGACAAGTCGAAGGCCGCCCCTCGGGTGAAGTTGATGATGCCGGCCTTGGTGGCTTCGTAGAGCGATCCCTGGTGCGTGCCCCCGAGGCCGTGGACCGAAGACATGGTCACGATCTTGCCGCCCCCTTGCCGGGCCATCAGCCGGGCTCCTTCTCTGACCGTCAGGTATGTGCCGATCAAGTTGGTGCGAATAACCCGCTCAAAATCGTCGAGGGTGGAATCGAGCAGGGGTCTGGAGACCCCGATCCCCGCGTTGGCGACCAGGATGTCCAGGCGGCCGAAACGGTCCTCGGTGACTGCGAACAGCCTCTTCACCTGGGCTTCATCCGAGACATCGGTTCTCACGACTTCGGCCCGGCGCCCCAGGCCCGTCACCTTGGCCGCCGTCTTCTCCGCTTCCGTCCGGTCGCTACGATAGACCACCACGCAGTCGGCGCCCTCGGCGGCGAAGGCCTCGCAGATACCGGCTCCCAGGCCGCCGGAGGCTCCGGTCACAACGGCTGTCTTGTCCTTGAGTCGCATCCCGTCTCCTTTCGGTCAAGTCTGTCCGATCCAGGAGACCTCCGCCACTTCGCTCCAACGGTTTCGGATCGCATCGAATTGACGGGAGGGAAGGGGACCGGCTTCGAGCAGGGTGGCGTTCTGCCTCCACCTCCCGGGCGTCAGCGTGCCCACGATGGCCGTGTGCACGCCGGGGGCGCTCAAGGTGAATCGCAGCGCAGTCGAAATGGAAGTTTCCAGCTCATCCTCGATGAAGGGATAGTCCAGCCGCTGGAGGCGATCCCAGTAGGTGTGGTGATAGGAATTGGCGGGCTTCCTTCCGGTTCTCCAGGCAGCATTGGCCAGAGGCCGCTTGGCGATCACGCCGAGGTGCCGCTCGTGTGCCAGGGGAAGCGCCAGATCCAGCGCTTCCTGATCGGCAATGCTGATGGAAATCTGCAGGCAATCGAAGGCTTGGCACTGCACCGCGTAATAGGCCGCCCGGCTGTCGCCGCTGTAACCGATGTAGCGGCAATAGCCCCGCTCCCGCGCACGCTGCAGGGTATCGATCACCGTTCCCTTGAGCAGCTCGTCTTCCGAGCAAGTGTGCAGTTGGATCAGGTCCAGGCAGTCGGTCCGCAGTCGCCGCAGGCTGCGTTGGATGCTCCCCAGCAGTGAATCCGGCCGCCAGTCCTCCCCCGGCATTCCGTCCGGATGGCCGCACTTGGTGAACAGGTAGAAATCCTGGCGGCGTCCCGAAACGGCTCGTCCGATCAGCTCCTCGCTGGACCCGTAGCACTCGCCGGTGTCGATCAGGTTCAATCCCTCGTCCAAGGCGGCGTTGAGCAGGCGCGTCACCGTCTCGAGGGATGCCCCCGGACCTTCCAGGCCGATTTCGGCGCCCCCGAAACCGAGGATGCTGACCTCCATGTCGGTTCTGCCCAGTCTTCTGGTTTCCATTACTTTCTTTCCCCAGTCTAGCGATGCCTGAATAGGCTACCACAAGGCCCGAAACCAGGATGACCGAGACTTGTTGATGGTTCGTCTTCAAAAACGATGGGTTGTTTTTCTTGGAATGACTCGCAAGGCAGGTGGTGCTGCGGTCAATCGGGCGACTCAGCCGCTGAGCAGGAGGGTTTCGGCCCGTTCCAGCGATTCCGGAGTCCCGTAAAGCACCAGAACGTCGTCTTGTTTCAACACCGTGTCCGCACTCGGTTGCCGTCCGACGATGCCTTGCCTCCGGATTGCGGTAACCAGAATTCCCGCATCGGGCAGGCGCAGTTCGGCCAGGGAACGACCCACCGCGGCCGCTCCTTGCGGAAGGGTCAGCGCCTGCAATTGTTCCCGGAATGCATGGGACTCGTCCAGCACTTCGGCGTCTTCCCTGGGAAAGACACTCCGCAGCATGCGGTAGCGCTGGCCCCTGATTCGGGCCACCTTGTGCACAATCCGGGAGATGGGCATGTCCAGAAGAAGCAGAAGGTGGGACGCCAGCATGAGCGCGGCTTCCAGGGAATCCGGCACGATTTCGGTGGCGCCGGCAGTCTGAAGGCTGTTCAGTTCCGTGTCGTCGCGCGTGCGAACCAGGATGGGCACGTCCGGGCGCAGTTCCTTTGCCGTCCTGACGACCTTGAGGGCGCCCAGGCTGTCGGAGAAGCTGATGACGACCACGCTGGCATTGGCGAGGCCGACGCTCTCCAGGACATCGCGATGAGACGCATCCCCGAAGTTGACCGGGTCGCCGGCCTGCCTGGCGGTCCGTACGCGATAGGCATCCAGGTCCAGGGCAATATATTCGAAACCCTCCAACTCGATAATTCGAGCCAGGTTCTGGCCCACCCTGCCGTAGCCGCAGATGATGACGTGCCGCCGTTTGGCCACTGCCTTGGTGGCATCCTGTTGAAGCGCCAACTGATGTGCCTCGGGATCTTCTCCCGAAATCAGCCATCCCGCAAGGGTCCGATTGTTGCGAATCAGCAGGGAACTCAGGACCATGCTGACCACGATGCCCGCCAGCAGCAACTGGGCGACGGCCGGGTCCAGCACATTCTCCTGTAGTGCCAGCGCCAGCAGCGCGATGCCGAATTCGCCCCCCTGGGCCAGAACCAGTCCGGCGCGAAGCGAGGCATGCCAGCCGCCAAGGGAAAAACGAGCTAAAATAAATATAATCACTCCTTTACCAACAACTAGAGCCAACACGATCAAGCTCACCGAGGCGATCTGGTCGGCCAGCACCAGAAAGTCCAGC
>JAPPFQ010000370.1 GCA_028875135.1 Acidobacteriota bacterium | reverse complement strand
ACGGTGGATTCGGCCGACATGGGAGGCATCATTTCCAGCCGCTTCACCTCCTGCATGGCTTTTTCAAAAGCCTCCTTGGGCATGCCGGCAGCCTCGATCTTCTTCTTGAGCTCATCCACCTCCGATTTCTCGTTGCGGCCCAGCTCCTTCTGAATGGCCTTCATCTTCTCATTCAGGTAGTACTCCTTCTGGGCCTTCTCCATCTGACGCTTGACCCGCGAGTTGATGGAACGATCCACGTTCAGCTTCTCGATCTCCACGTCCAGAATGTCCTTCAGGCGGTGGAGCCGGTCCACCGGATTGAAGATTTCCAGCAACTCCTGCTTTTCCTCAATGGTGACGGCCAGATTGGCAGCCACGGTATCGGCCAGGCGATCGATGTCCTCGACGCGCACCGCGGCCACCATGGTGTCGTAATTCAGGTTCTGGCTCAGTTTCACATACTGCTCGAACAGCGAGGTGACCTTGTTGACCAGTGCCTCGGTATCGCCTTGCGCCGGGCGGGCGGGGGAGGTCGGCCGCAAGACGGACTTCATGTACTCATCCTCTTCCAGGATTTGAAGCGCCTTGGCGCGCTCCAACCCTTCCACCAACACCTTGATATTGCCGTCCGGGAGGCGCAGGCTCTGGACAATGTTGGCGATGGTCCCGGTTGAATAGATTTCGGAGGGCTGGGGATCGTCGACCGAGGCATCGTGCTGGGTCGCCAGGAAGATCCGCTTGTCCCCGTTGAAGGCCACTTCCAGGGCCTTCACCGAGGCCGGCCGCCCGATCACGAAGGGAATCATCATGTGGGGGAAGAGCACCACGTCCCGAATGGGAACCATGGGCAAGAGGGTGTATTCCGATTTTTCCTTGGGCTTACCGAACATCGACATTCCGCTTTCTCGAGATAAACAGGTTCCGTGCCGTGGTCTAACCTGCCTTTTCCAGGAGCGAGAGATCGATGGAGTTGGCAGTCACCATTTCCTTGGTCACCACAAATTCCTTGATCTTCCGCTGGGCAGGCAACAGGTACATGAGGTCGAGCATGAGTTCCTCGATGATGATGCGCAGCCCCCGGGCCCCGACCTTGCGCTGCTGGGCCAGCTCTGCAATTCCTTCCAGGGCGTCCTGATTAAAGTGTAGCTTGACTCCCTCGTATTCGAACAATTTCTGATACTGCTTCACCAGGGCGTTCTTCGGCTTGGTCAGAATCTCCACCAGGGCGGCGATATCCAGATCTCCCAGGGTTCCCACCACGGGCATGCGGCCCACAAACTCGGGAATCAAGCCGTACCTGATCAGATCCTGCGGCTCCACTCTCTCCAGCATGGCCAGGTTTCGCCGCTGCTGCACCGTCTTGACGTCACTGCGAAAACCGAGGGTTCTCTTGCCGATGCGCCGCTCGACAACTTTCTCCAGCCCGACGAAGGCCCCGCCGCAAATGAAGAGTATATCGGTCGTATCCACTTGGGTGAACTCCTGGTGGGGATGCTTCCTTCCACCCTGAGGCGGCACGTTGGCGACCGTTCCCTCCAGGATTTTCAGCAGTGCCTGTTGCACCCCCTCTCCGGATACGTCCCGAGTGATGGAGGGATTCTCGTCCTTTCGGCAAATCTTGTCCACCTCATCGATGTAAATCATGCCGTGCTGGCACTTCTCCACATCCCCGCCGGCGCTCTGGAGCAATTTCAAAATGATGTTCTCGACGTCCTCGCCCACGTATCCGGCTTCGGTCAGGGTGGTGGCGTCCACGATGGCAAAGGGCACGCTGAGCCTCTTGGCCAGGGTCTGGGCCAGCAGCGTTTTCCCTGTCCCGGTGGGACCGATCAACAGGATATTGCTCTTGGTCAGTTCCACTTCGCTGCGCCGGCGGGCCAGCTCGATTCGCTTGTAGTGGTTGTAGACCGCCACCGCCAGCTTTTTCTTGGTTTTCTCCTGGCCAATGACGTATTCGTCCAGATACGCCTTGACCTCATGCGGCTTCGGAAGCGGATGGGGCTTGGCGTCGGAGTCAACACCCTGGTCGTCATCGATGATGTCGTTACAGACGCGGACACACTCGTCGCAGATAAACACGGTGGGGCCGGCGATCAGCTTGCGGACGTCATTCTGACTCTTGTTGCAGAAGGAACATCTCAACGATTCCTCGGTGCTGTTTCTTTTCAAGTCAGCTCCTCCGGCCGGCTTGCCGAACCCTGTCAGGGATCGGCGCCGACTCAGCGGATTCCATCCCCCGATGACGCCCTGGCCCCATGAGACGGCTCCGCCTTGGATTCTCCGACAATCCCCTGTTTAAATGACTGCAGATTACTGGTCCCCAAAATCCAGCTTGGTCTCGGCCTGGTACTCCCGGTACTGGTGAAAGTTGCTTTCCGCCAAGGTCGACCTGCCCCGGTACCTGGTATAAGCCAGCGATTTTACCGGAAGCAGCGCAACCTCGTCACCAATCTCCCTGAAATCATAGTCGAAGAGCATCCTCCCCGACTTGACCCTGTGTCGCTTGGGCAATCCGATCGGTTCCTCGGCCACATATCTCAAAACACGCCCGCTGTCCCGGTCAATATAAATCTTTCCCTGGAACCCGACCAGCGCGATGTCGTCGCCGGCGCGCCCGCCATACTGGCAGAAATTTCTCGGCGTCACCGTACGAAACACATGCACTCCATACCCTCGCAACCGGCCATCTTCAATCCACTCAAACTCGGTCGGATACTTCTGGCCGAAAAGAGCCTTCAACCAATGACCGAAAAACCCCCAACCATGGCCGCGCTGATTGCCGCCGATCCATTCATAGCTTTCGCGTCCTCCCTTCACCATCCGCACCAGCCACTCCGACTCATCGATCCGCGGCTTCCCTCCCCTCCTGGAAACCACCCACTTGGGTATCCCGACCGCCCAATCGCGCAACTCCGGCTTCCGCATTGCCGGAACCACGAAGACCCGAACCGTCTTCCGGCAGGTGAAGTTGGGCAGGGATTCCATGTACCCCTCGACCCACTGCCGGGTCCGGGCGATGACCGCCGCCGCCGCCTCCCGGCTCATCCCGGTCGCCGCATGCCCCGGAGAGGCTATGGCCGTCAGCGCCAACCAGAACGCCGCCACAGCCGCCAACCCACGGTTTCGCCATCCGCAGGAGGATCCCGCCGAACCGGCGGTCGGACCCGATTCCTTTCCACTGGCCTGACGCATTTTCGGTCACGCCGTCGTCTCTAGACGGTGCGCCTCACCACGTAGAAGCCCGCCGGCCCCTTTCCGGACCGGATGAAGGAAGCCTCGGTTTGCCCTTACTCATGGCGCACGATGACTTGATCGACCAGCCCATAGTCGTGGGCTTCTTCGGCCGTCATGATGAAATCCCTCTCCACGTCCCGCTCGATCCTGTCCAGAGGTTGTCCTGTATGGGAGGAGAGGATTTGGCTGGTGGTATCTCTCAACCGGAGAATCTCTTTGGCGTGAATGTCGATATCGGAGGCCTGGCCGGACAATCCGCCCATGGATGGCTGGTGAATCAGGATCCGGGAATTGGGCAGAGCAAAGCGCTTGCCGCGAGTGCCGGAGCAGAGCAGCAGAGCCGCCATGCTGGCCGCCTGCCCCACGCAGATGGTGGTCA
Organism: Acidobacteriota bacterium; assembly: GCA_028875135.1. Classification (GTDB taxonomy): domain Bacteria; phylum Acidobacteriota; class Terriglobia; order Versatilivoradales; family Versatilivoraceae; genus Versatilivorator. Next base: position 3,951 of record JAPPFQ010000370.1, on the reverse strand, counting down.
CATCCGGCCGTATGAACTGAATGGTGTCGTATATCGCCAGGCCGGCCGTGATGGAACCGCCCGGGCTGTTGATGTAGAGGGATATGTCCTTCTCCGGGTCCTCAGCCTCCAGGAACAGCAATTGAGCCGTCACCAGGTTGGCGATGTTGTCGTCAATCGGGGTTCCAATGAAGATGATGTTGTCCTTCAGGAGGCGGGAGTAGATGTCGTAGGCGCGCTCGCCCCTACTCGTCTGTTCCACTACCATGGGAACTAACATGTGGTTGGGATCCCCTGAAGTCTTGGTTGTGTACTGATTTAGGGTTGAACGATAAGTCCCGGGGGAGTCTTGACGGACGCCAGACGAAGGATCAAATCCAGGCACTTCCTATTTCGGATCGTGTTCTTGATTCTAGCGGCGCCCCCGTCCCGTGTCAAGCGCGATCTGACGGCCTCGGTCGGCTGGTCCGCCCCCTTGGCGATGCGCGAGATTTCTTCTTCCAGCTCTTCCTCGGAAACGGTCAGCTCCTCCTTGTCGGCGATGTGCTCCAGCAGGATGGCGCGTTTCACATCCAGAACGGCCTTCTCCCGCTGCTGTTCCCGAAACTGGTTCCAATCCAGCTTGAGCGTGCTGGGGTGAACGCCCTGCATCATCAGAGCCTGCATGGTGTCTTTCAGCCGCCCTTCCAGTTGATCCTCGACCAGCACTTCGGGCACGTCAAAGGCGGTGTCCTCGACCAGGCGGTCGACGAGCCTGGATTGCATTTCCGAGCGGGCGGCCTGCTCCTTTCGCTCCACACAGTCAGCCCGCACCTTGGACCGCATGTCTTCCAGAGAAGAGTAGACCCCGGCGTCCTTGGCGAACTCGTCGTCGAGCTCGGGCAGGCGCTTCCGCTTGACGGCCTTGAGCTCCACGCGATAGTTCACCTGGTGGCCGGCGAGCTGCCTGTTGGGATGATCGTCGCCGTAGGTGACCGAAAAGGTCCGGGTCTCTCCGCATTGGGCCCCGCTCAGGTTGTCGGTAAACTCCCGCGGCGTCCCTTCTCCCCCCAGTTCACAGGTGACGTCGTCGTCGCGGATATCCTCGCGCCCGGCTGTCGAATACTTCCCCTCCAGTGAGATGACGGCATGGTCACCGGACTTCGCGGGCCGGTCTTCCACCGGCAAATACTCCGCCGATTGCTCCCGCAACTGTTCGAGGACAGCCTTCACTTCCTCGTCCTTGACCTCGGTCGGGACCTGTTCGATCTCCAGCCCCTTGTAATTGGGAAGCTCCAGGGCAGGCGGCACTTCGAAGGTGGCCTTGAAGGTGAAGGGTTGCCCCGGAGCGAAGTCGACGCCTGCGATCTTGGGCATCGACAAGGGACTGAGGGACTCCGATTCCACCGCCTCCTTGAAATACTTGCGCACGGCCGCCTCCAGGAAATCCGCCCTGATGGAATCCCCGTATCGCTGCTGGACGATCGGCAGCGGTGCTCTGCCGGGGCGAAAACCCGGCACCCGCGACTGCCGCAGGTACTTTTGGCAGACCGCCTGGTAGTCCGGCTTCCACCGTTCGGCTTCCACTTCAATGCCCAACTCGGTCTTGCAGGAACTCAGGAGGTTGACTTCAACCTTCAAGACATCCACCTTGGCCGGGAGGTGAACCCGCTGCCTATCTTCTTCTCGTTGGATCGAAAGGGTTGGAAACGATCAAGAAGGATCGGGATTTGGTGCGAAAGAGGGGACTTGAACCCCTACCCCTTTCGGGACTGGATCCTAAGTCCAGCGCGTCTGCCAATTCCGCCACTTTCGCTTGGTGCGCGACTTCGAGCCCGGTTGCCCGAAGCTGCTCTGATCGATAAGGCTGGGAACTGCGACGAATGCCCATGACAGCAGGCGTTGAATTTTATAGCATCATTGGCGTTTTCGTGTCAATTTCGAGCCCGTGGACGCGAAACCCGAAAGAAGGAGTGGTCCGGACGTGACGATTCTAGCCAGGCACCTGCGGGGAAGCATGGTCTCGGGACTGACAAGGCGACGTCGGCGGGCTCTGACGCTGGTGGCAGCCCTCTGGATCTGCTTGCACACAGCCGGCCCGGCTCCATCTTCCCTCCCCCCGAGCTCGTCCCCCGGCGCCGGCCCTGTATTGAAACCGGTTGAGGCCACCACGCTCAAGACCATTCTCAAGAAGAAGCAGGGGAAGGTCTTAATGATCAACCTTTGGGCAACCTGGTGCGTTCCCTGCCGCGAGGAGTTTCCGGACCTGATCAAGCTCTACGGGAAGTATCGGAACCGCGGTCTGGAGTTGATCCTGATCTCGGTCGACTTTGCCGAGCAGCGGAGGCAGGTGGAGGCCTTCCTCAAGGAAAACGGCGTGACTTTCCCGACCTATATCAACGCCGAGGAAAGCTACGAGGACTTGATCGGGTTCCTTGCGCCGGACTGGATCGGAGGGCTTCCCACCACCTTCGTCATCGATCGAAAGGGCCGACTGGCTCGCAGCCTGGTCGGCGGACAGAACTACGAGGTCTTTCACAAGGCCGTCGCCCCCCTTCTCTGAACCCTCACCGGGGCGGATCGAATGCCCGCGACAGATACCACAGGAAGTGCTGCGCTTCGCCCGAGATGGCGCCCGAGGGGACTGACCGGGACGCCTCCCGATCCTGCATAGCCTCGGTAAACGCCCTCAGCGCCAGTTCCCAGTGTCTGGGATCGCCCCCCGTCTCGTAGAGAGCAGCCAAACCCGACGCCAGACCTGCTTCAGCCTCCGGGGACTTCCCCGGATTCCTCGCCCCGGTTGACCGGTCTGCCGACCCGACCCGAACGGAGCCAATCTCCCGCCGCAGGCAGGCTTCGACCCGGTCTCGACCCAACCAGTCCCGATTCCTGTGGAGCGCCGACCAAAGCTGCCCCCTGTCCCGATCTTCAGCCCCGCTGGCCTCCCCGTGTTCCGCCTGCCACCGCAAGGCGTTCACCGGAGACAGTTCCTTCAAGCGCCCCCAATCCCCGTCCTGCCAGGCACGGATCACGTCCACGATCCACCGGGCCTTCTCCAGGTAGCGCTCATCCCCAAGCGCCTGGTAGCCCCTGACCAGTCCGACCAGAACCGCGGCCGCATGGCGGGGCGCCTGAGCGGGATTCACTTCGTCCGCAACCGCCACCCGGTCCAGCCAGGAACGGGCAGCGTCCAGTGCTCGGCGATTCCCGGTCAGCAGAAAGGAGTAAAGCAACGGCTCGCGCCCATGCCCGTCCCAGCCGCTCGGTGCACAAGCACGGGAGGCGGGATGGGACCGGCGGGAAACACCGGGATCCACCCACTGGTCAACCAACTGCTCGGCAACCTCCAGCGATACGGGGTCTCCGGTCCGAAAAAAGTGAAGGTAAAGGCCATGGGCAAGAGAGCCGCTACGGTCGTCGGTCCGGCGGCCTCCTTTCGCGGTGGTTTTGGCGCTCTCCGGGCGGGGCCGTCCTCCGCTCGACCCAAGCCGGCGGTGACCGTTGATATCGTCCGCCCCCCCAATGTCGGGCGATTCTGCAAGCGATTCCCGCTGTCCCTGAATCCAGCCGTCAACCCTGCGAACCAGCGGCCAGAAACCCTCCCGATAGACCTCGGGGGAAGATTCCGAAAGCGGTCCCAGGGCTTGGCCGGCGCGGCAGTACCAGGAGGGAGAGGCGAACGCGTACACCGGTTTCTGCAGACCCATGAGCTCGTTCCTGACCCGACCCTGGGCGAGACTGCGGTCGCCATGAAAGTAGAAGAGCATCTGGTGGGTCCTGGACCCGCCGGCCGGCAGGTTCCAGGGTTCCGCTTCATCGGGAAATAGCCGCACAATCAGGCTGCCCGACTTTTTGATTTCAAAGGCCTTGGGAAACAGATGCCGGAACTGCTTCACACCCACTGCCAGGCCATGTCGCTCGTCGGACAGGTCGGCCCAGCCCAGGTTGGAGCGGAAATCCCTGGCCACCCGGCGGCGTAGCGTTCGGGAGACC
>JAPPFQ010000284.1 GCA_028875135.1 Acidobacteriota bacterium | reverse complement strand
GAACTAACCCTTCCTCCCCTTGGTGAGATATGCGGGCAAGCTCCCCTATCTCGGCACCGGTCCTGCTGGCGGCCTGGATGCTTGTCTTCCCGGGATCGGTTCAACTCCACTCCTCCGACCTGCGGAACCCTTCCGACGTCATTCCCGGAGGCGAGACCCTGGTGTACGAGGTCCGCTGGGACCCTCCGGCCTGGCTGTTCTTTATCCCCACCATCAGCGCCGGCGAGATGACCCTGAAATTCGAGAAGGGAGTTGACGACGGGGACAGGCCGATTTTCAGGATTACAGCCGATGCGGTCTCTGCCGGAGTGCTGCCCAGGCTGACGGGCATCACGGTCAAGGACCACTTCGAGTCGTTGGTGGCGGCCGAGGGGTTCTGCTCCAATCGGTTCACCAAGATCACGCGGGAAGGCAGGCGGCACCGGGACGTGGTGCTCACCTTCGACCAGGAGTCCCATCGGGGACGCTACCTGGCCTGGGACGCTGCCCAAGAGCCGCCCAGGGAGTTGAAGAACGAGGTGGTGGAGGACCTTCCCCCCTGCGTCCAGGACTTCCTGTCGGCCATTTACCGCACCCGATTGCGAGGGCTCCGGGTGGGAGAGAGTTACCCGCTGCACGTGAGCGACAACGGGGTGGTCAAGGAAGTCGATATCCAGGCGGTGAGGCGCGAGCGGGTGGAGGCCATTGCGGGGACCTGGTCCACCATCAGAATCGACACCGTCTCGGTGGGGGGGCTCTTCAAGGGGGGAGGAAGTTTCGTGCTCTGGTTCAGCGATGACGGAGCCAGCATCCCTGTCAAATACGAGGCCCAGGTCAAGTTCGGAAAGCTCTTCGGCACCATCAAGCACATGGAGGGGGCCGCGGCCAAGCGGGCCGGTCCGCCGGCTGCGAAAGCGGAGACACCGGCAGGCAGGCTAAACCAGTTCCTCGATGGGCGTTCCGGTTTCGTCGTTGATGGAGTTGGCAATCTTGAGAGGACGGCCGATGGGATGCATGTATTCCTTGGTCCAATCGATGCCGAACGCCTTGTAGATGGTCGCCAGCAGGTCTCCCACGGTCACCATCCGATCGGCCACATAGGCGCCGCGCTCGTCGCTCGACCCGATCACCTGGCCGCCCCGGATTCCACCGCCGCCCAAGACCACTGAGAAGCAATGGCACCAGTGATCCCGGCCGCCGCCGACATTGAGGTCATGGGTTCGGCCGAACTCTCCCGTCACCACCACCACGGTTGACTCCAGCAGGCCCCTCTGCTCGAGATCCTCCAGCAGCGCCGACAGCGTCCGGTCCACCACCGGCACCAGGTAGTCGCGGTGCTGGTAGTCGTTGCCGAAATGGGTGTCCCAATCGCGGCCGGTCTCGGGCCGGTTCAGGTCCAGAGCCGTCACGAAGCGGCTGCCTGCCTCCACCATGCGCCGCGCGATCAGCACGCTTTGTCCGAAGGTATTGCGGCCGTAGGCGTCCCGGGTCGCCTCCGACTCCTTGGAGAGGTCGAAGGCCTCGCGGACTGCCGGTGACAGGATCATGTTCCAGGCCTGCGCCCGAAAGGCATCCATGCTGGCATGCTCGGCGCTTTCCACCTTCCGGCGGTAGAGCTGGTCCACCACACCCAGGAAGGTGCGCCGCGACTCCATGCGCTCCGCCGTGAGCCAGTCCGGCAAGCTCAGGTCGGGAACCTCGAACCCCTGGTCGTTAGGGTCGGGGATCTCCAGGGGTTCATATCGGGCTCCCAGAAAGTGGGCCTTGTAGTAGTTCCGGTACCCGGGATGGATCTTGGGGACGATGATGTTGGCCGGGACGTCCTTGCGCGGCCCCATCTCCTTGGTGATGATGGAGCTGAAGGCGGGAAATTTCATGGAGGGGTTGGGCCGGTGCCCGGTCATGACATAGTGGTGCCCCATGCCATGGTTGTTCTCTTCGGTATGCATGGAGCGAATCACCGCCAGCTTGTCCATGTGCTTGGCCGAACGGGGTAGAAGTTCAGAGATCTGAATTCCGGGCACGTTGGTGGAGATGGGTTTGAAGGAGCTGTTGGCCTTGGGGTCCCACATGTCGATGTGGCTGGGACCCCCGTTGAGCCAGAGCAGAATGCAGGCTTGGGCCTTGCCCGGCAGAGCCGCGCCGCTCGAGGTTGCGAGCGGAGCCGCCTGCAGATAACGGCTCAGGTTCATTCCCATGAAGCTCAGGGCGCCCACCCGCAGCATGGAACGGCGGCTGAGATCGGCTCCGTCTACAATCCAACGACTTGACTTTTTCATCGAACTCCCTCAATGGTTTTCAGCGAATTCGCGGGAGGTGATCAGAGCCCACAGCAGATCTTCCAGGGCCTCCCCGCGTTGGGGGTGGGAACCAACCAGCCCGGTCAGCCGGTCCGACTCCTCCTCCGTGGGAAAGCGGGAGAGGGCGGCCAGGTAGAGTTCCTCGATCGCCTCCCGGTCCGAGGCTTGACGTTTGAGCAACCCCTCCAGGCGGCCTCCCGGCCTGCCCAGTTTTCGGTTGTAGGTCGAGCCGACCAGGATGTGCAGCGCCTGGCTGAGATTGGCCTTGTTGTCCCGTCCTCCCACCGCATCCCGCTGAGGCCGGCCGTAGATGTCCAGGAAGCGGGACCGGTAGCTGGCGGGAAACTTCAGATTGATGGCCCGTGTTCTCGGGGGCGCCGTTTCGTAGGCGTAGATTTCTCCGCCTTGAGGCACGAAATCCTCGGGAACGCCGGTCGCGGCCGAAATGGCGTCCAGCAGCACTTCGGCTTCCAGGGCTCGGGGCAGCGCGTGGGAGTAGTTGACGCTGTCGTCTCGATTCCCCGGATGGGCCCGGCTGGAGAGCTGATAGGTCCTGGAGAGGACGATGCGCCGGATCAGGTGCTTCAGATCGTAGCCGTGGTCCCGGAAATCCCGGGCCAGCCGCTGCAGCAAACGGGGATGGGTGGCCGGATTCCCAAGGCGGAAATCGTCCACCGGTTCCACCAACCCTCTTCCGAAGAAATGCCCCCAGTAACGATTGACGGTGGCACTGGCGAAGTCCGGATGGTCGGTCATCCAGCGAGCCAGCTCCAGGCGCTGATCGGTCCTGGAAGCAGGCGCCAGGACCGTGCCGTCCAGGAAGGCGGGTTCCACCCGGGTCTTGCGGCGGGGATGGGTGACCTGCTTGAAGACCAGCGAGGTCTCTCCCATCTCCCCGTAGTCCTGTTCGTGTCCCGCCGGATCGTCAAAGACGACCATGTTCGACCCGTTGCCGACGTTGGTGGCTCGACCGAAGAAGGCGGCCAGGCCCCAAAACTGGTTCTGGGTCCACAGGTCGTAGGGATGGTTGTGGCACTGGGCGCAATCCATGCGACGCCCGAAGAAGACCCGGAACTGCTCCGCCACCACCTTTTCCACGCTGGCGCCGGCCCGAATGAGGTGCTTGGAGGCCCCATCGGATCCCTGGGCGGCAATCCTCTCCTGGGCGACCAGGTCGTAAGGCTTGTTGGAGGCCAAGCTCTGACGTATCCACTCCCAGTAATCATGGGCGGAAGGCCGGACCCGGAAGAGATCCGACCAGCGAAAGGTCCAGTAGTCGACATATTCGGTGGAATCGAGCAGGACCTCCACCAGCTTTTCCCGCTTTTCCGGGTCGCGGCTGGCCAGGAACTCCCGAACGCGCTCGGGAGGCGGCAGCGTCCCCGTGACATCGAGGCAGACGCGACGGAGGAACTCGGCATCGCCTGCCGGCGGAGAGGGAAGGATGTGGAAACGCTCCAGCTTGTCAAAGACTTCCTCGTCTATAAGATTGTTCCGGGCCACCCGAGGGAAACGGTCCAGCGTCCGCCGGATCACGCCGAAGCGGGCATGGCCCACCTTGCCTGCCGCCCGAACCAGGACCACGGCTTCGCCAACGCGCCTGCCCTGCACGCGGCCGCCGGAACTCACCTCCAGCACCTCTCGATCCAGAGATTCAAAGCGAACCTGCCCGGTAATGTCCTGGCTGCGGCCGTTGGAGAGATAAGCGGTGACCAGCATCTGGTAGCGGCCGTCCACAAGCACCACCGCCTCTTCCGGAAATACCTCCAGCCTCTCAATCACCGGATCCGTCCCGTCGGCCCGGCCGTAGGGAGCACCGGCTCGAACCCAGCTCAGGATTGTCCGGTAGTCCGTGGATCCCTCTTCAAACCGCATCCCCCCGCCATGGGGTCGCCCCAGGGTCGGTTTCAGCAGGAGGAGGCTGTTTTCGGGGGCTTCGCGATCGATGCGGGGATTTCGCGGGCCTCGGGGCTTGTCGGTGAGCACCTGGTAGCCGCCGCCCCGGACAATCCAGTCGTAATCCTCACCGGGATGCATGGCATTGGAGGAGAGTCGAAACCCGCCCCGGCCTTTCACCCCTCCGTGACAACTGCTGCCGTTGCAACCCTGCCTGGTCAGTATTCGGGTAATGTCGGTGACGAAGCTGACCGGGTCGGTCTTCCCGGACTCGCTGGTCAGGACCGCGGCCAGTGCACTCTGACCGCTCAGCGACGCCCTCAGAGTGGCCTTTCCATCGGATATCGAAACCAGTGTGCCCTCCGGACCCAGGCTGGCGACCTCGGGGTGGGAGATCGAGAGGCTTGCCTGTGCCGTCACCTCCCGCTCCAGGCCGTCAGCGCTCGTCGCCAGCACCAGCACGCGCTGGCTGGCGCCGGCTCCCGACAGCACCACCTGCTCCGGCACCAGGCGCAGGGAAACGATACCGGAGGAGGCCTGTCCATCCCCGGCCAGGGCGCGGACCGACACCAAGCACGCCAACAGGCTGACCGCCAAGCCGAGAGACCCGGCAATGAGGTTTGCCCGGAACGACCGTTTGTGCCTGGCTGACGTCATGATTGTCGTCACCGTCTTGTTTGGAACAACAGAAAAAAAGAGTTATCCACGAAGGGCTACCAAGCGAGACGGATCTGCTTCAACGGCACGCATAGCCACTAAGGATCATTAACATCGATACACAGGATATACAGGATTTGGTCTTCAGCGTCTGGTGTCCTGTAATCCTGGACATCCGCAATCCCGCACCGGATCATCGCCTGAGCCGGCTTCTCGTGCAGGAAGCTCTCATCCTGTTAATCCTGTGCATCCTGTGCATCGATGTTCAATCATCTTGTTCCCGACAGGCCATCAATTTCTCTTGTTGCACTCTCGAATGATCCGCCCCGTCATATGGGGCGCGGACGCGACTATTCTCCCGACGCAAGTTGACTGACCGTCTTGGGCATGCCGGGGGCGACCACCGTCAGCAAGAGATCCTTCAGGGGAAAGGGTTGACCCGGCCGCCCCTCCGTCACCACCCGGGCAGCCAATCTCACCGGATGAAGATGCAAGGGCTTCGGAGCGTCCCCCTCGGCCAAGAGCGTCAAGGATACTTGCTGCTTTCGCGGGAAGAACCGATCCCGGTGGACTTCGTTCCGCGGACCCTTGGCCTTCCCGGACTTTTCCTCCGGGACGACTGTCGGAAGCACTTGAATTCCCGGGGGCAGATTCTCCAGATGCAGCGTCACCATTTGGTCCAGCCCCTCTTCCCTCTCCAGGGTCAGCTTCAGGGGCCTGGCTTCTCCCGGGACCAGGTTGATGTGATCTCCGCCCGCCAGGGTCACGACCCCGATGTGCGGCACCTGAGGCCGAACCAGCACCCGGTAGGTGAATCCCTTCCCCCCTTGCCGGGAAGTCAGGTCCCGGAGCCGCAAAATGTAGTCGCCCGCTTCCTCGAAGGTATAGATTGCCTTGGATTGGAGAAACTTCTGCCAGTAGGCGGAATTGTTCTCCACGCTTCGATAGATGTTGGAACAGATGGTTCGACCGGAGGCATCCAGCACCTCCAGCCAGGGGCTGAGTTCCGGAAACATCCGGTCCACCGTCTGGATCTCGAAGGCGACTCTCTGCCCCGCCTCCACTGCAAAACGGTAGTGGTCCAAGTCCCTCGGAGCATCGATCCTGCCTTCGAGAATGACAGGGAGGGAGACGGCCGCAGCCGACTCGGGGGTCTCGTCAGGTTCGGATTCCACGAGGGAAGGATACCCGGCAAGCGATCCACCCTGACCGCCGGGGCCTGCGTCGGAGCCTCCCGGCTCTTTCCTGTCCTCTCCCAGCCGAGTTGCGGCAGGGTTGGCGCCAGGGCTTCCGGCGCCACGGGCATGGAGTTGTTGCCGCCGGCTTGACTGGATTTCCCGCCCAAAGCCTCTCTCCCGCCAGTCGAGAAGGGGAGTGTCATGGGCCGCGCGGTAACGGGTCCATCGGTCCTGACCCTTCCGGACGGACGAACCGACCGGTGCGATCCGCAACTGGTAGTTGTGTCCGGGACCGCCTTTTTGAGCCAGGCTTCCGACCGCAGCCAGGTAACGGCCCGGTTTGCCGAAGCGGTGCCGCAGCCGCGGCTTCAGGATCCCACCCTCCACCGGCAGAAGAAAGATGGTGGACTCCACCCGGGTTTCCAGGCGCCGGGCCTTCCCCTGGAACCAACCCTGGGCAGGTTCGTAGAGAATCAGTTCCGGATCCCGAAAGTGAATGGGAGAACCCGGCAGGATTCCGCCGGCAACTAGAACTTCGAACTGGAGCTCCTGGTTCTCGAGCACCTCGAAGGCGTAGAAATCCACCTCCCCGTTCCGGCCGATCCTGCCGTTGAGATTGGCCGGCAGCTCCAGCAACTGAGCGCTCTCGGGGTCCTGGTGAGGTTCCGGCTGTTCCTGAACGACCTTCCCGTCGCTGACCACCAACGTCACCGGGCCTGACAGCCCCCAATCGGTGAGGAGCCGGAGGGAGTAAGCGCCCGGGGAGGCATCCTCGGCGATATCGACCTGGAGAAACACCTCCTGCCCCGGGGCGTAGGTCTTCCTCGAAAATCTGGTCTTTTCGAGCTTGATCTCCTTGATGGCCTTCACTTTGGCGGTCAAATCATCGCAATCCGACCAGACGGACCGGATCCCCTCCAGGTCTTCTCCGCGCACCCGGAATTCCAGGGAGGAGCCCGGCGGACCGCCCATGGGCGTCATGGAGAGCAGTTTCGGATTTCTCTTCCGACTCTCCGGGGTGTCCTTGGCCCAAAGCCCCCCGGCTGTCAGAACCACAATGATGGAGAGCAACCCTGCGACCCGTCTCACGTTGACCTCCTGGCCCGCGTTCTCACTCGGGAGAGCCTTTTGCAGAATTCACAGCGGGGCAGGCCATCTTGCCGGCAAACCTGAGATTCTGCCTTTTTCAGACTCGGGTGCGACTTGGTTAAAGATGCTGTCCAACCACAAAAAGCACAAAGGGCACAAATTGTGTTTTTGTGGCCATTTCCGGTCAACGCCCCGCTGCCAAATGTTGCAAAAGGCCCGGACAGTAAAGATATTGTCCTAGCCTGCACTCCTCCAAACAGGTGAACTCACCCCGCGAGCGCACATCAATGAGAAATGCAGGGCCCGAAAATGGAATTGGGAATCAGGAAAGGGACGGGCGGCAGGTGCGGCGGCGAAAAAGGCGATCGGTCCACACCCTCACCGGGACAAACCCGACCCTGCGGTCGCCTCAGTCGGGCTAGACCAGCTCGTGAACCGGATGGCCCTGCTT
>JAPPFQ010000257.1 GCA_028875135.1 Acidobacteriota bacterium | reverse complement strand
GCATAGGCCGGCGGCACCAGGTGGGTGCCGGTATTGCAGTACAAGTGGTTGAGCTTCAAGCCGTAGGGGGGGATGATACTACTAAGATAGGGATGGCGGTTGTTGCCGACTCCGCTGCCGGGCCACCACACCGGGAGATTGTCGGCCAGCAGCACCGACAGGTCGATGACCCGCTTGTTCCTGGCCGACTCGATCAACTGCCCGGCCAGGGGCTGGCCCACGATGGCGAAAGCCCTGGATTCGGCGCCGATCCCCTGGGAGTGCTTGAGGCCGACGGTACAGTAGAAGGCCCCGGTTGCCGGGAGCTTGCCCAGGCGGGTCGCCCCTTCAGTCCAGATCATTCCGTGCTTGAGGCCGGCATAGTGGGTCTCTTCGGCGATGGGACCCGGGATCGGTCCCATGCTGGGGCTGTCGGTGCCGAGCGTCATCACTTTTCTCGTCGCCAGGTACTCCATGCACTGGGGAGTGGGGTCGGGCCAACCCGGCGTCCTGCCCTCCAGGGGATCCGCGACGAATCCACGTCCCGAGGGGAAGGGACGGTAGTAGCGGTCGCTGAAACCGCTGTAGAAGAGCACCGCATCACCAAGTCCCAGGGGCCGGTGCCGCTGTTCCCAGGCCTGCACGTGCTCGGCTTCCACCAGGGAGCTGTGCCCGTTGGGAGCGCTGTCGAGCAGCTCCCGAATGTCCATGACGCAGGCTTCTCCCACAAACTGCCAGGCCGGCACCTTGTCCCCGGTTACCAGGCCGTAAGGGCCGGCGTTGGGTTTCCCGGAATCGGGCGGCGCCACCGAATGGGTCGGTCCGTCGAACTGGGTCCCCACGTTCTCATCCAGCGTCAGAATATCCGAGTTGTAGGCGCTGAGCGGACCGATCCGCCGGTAGTGGTTGATCTGAAATCCCGGTCCGGCTCCGGGCCAACTGCAGGGAAACTCGGGGGCGACCATCAGGGAAAGGTCGACGAACTCCGGCCCCGGGTGCTTATCTGCTTGAATCCGCCCCGGCTGTAATCCCCAGGCCAGGCAGCCCAGGACCGCCAGAGTGAAGAAGACGGCCTTCGCCGACAGTGAAGGGCGGGAAGAAGAACAAGGACTCGAAATCCGTTTGGGGCGCATCGATTCAAACCTCGCGGGGCCTCTCTGTCAGAGGGACAACCGACTTGATTCAACTGGCGTTCAGGGCTGCTAACCTTATCAATATCGGAAAGCCCATTGCAACCGATGGAACGGCAGTGGTTAGTGGAGAGTGAAGAGTGGAGAGTGGTCAGTGACTAGTTGTTAGTGTTTCGATCGATAGGTCAAGCAACTTGTTGATCCCGGCGCAAGCATTTGGAGGCCGCAAGCAAGTAAGATGGAGCTTCGCCCCTCCCGGCATCCTCCACTCTCCACTCTCCACTCTCCACTCTTCACTCTCCACTCTTCAGATACTGCGCGTCCAACTCCAGCGGATAGAGGGGGCGCCGGCGGTGGTGGTAGGTGAAACTGGCCGGATTCACGCAGGTGGCCCCCGGCGTGTCCACCAGAATGGTCCGGGCCGCGACCGGATTGTAGGCGGCTCTGGGGGCGATCACACCCTTGGCCACCAGGATCTTCTTGGATTCCGGCTTGATTCCCAGGCTCTTGACCTGCTCCAGGCTCACCGGAGCCATTTTCACGCTGGTCAGCACCAGGGTGTGCTGCTCGGGTGTCTCCACCACCGCCGTCACCCCCTGGTCGAAGGAACCCCAGCCTCCGTGCCTCACTTCCGGCTCCTGAAAGATTCCATCCGAAATCATCCGCACCCGCCCTTGAATGGGGACCGGGGAGCCGTGCCGGCCATCGGTCCTGGCTCCGACCTCCAGCGTCACCGGGTTGCGGACCCCGGCTTCCACACAGCGCGCCACCGACTCGGCATCGAAGAGGACCACCATGGCATTGGAGGCTTTCTGGGCCACGATTTCGGCCAGTACGATGGTGGAGTCCCCCGGGCTTCCGCCACCGACGTTGTCGCCGATATCCATCAGCACCACCGGGGCCTCGGGGGCCCGCATGGCCATGGCCACCGCCTCGGCCGCATCGGGCAGGTCGGCCTGGAATTCCTCCCGCCGGTCCCAGGCCCGTTGAGCCATCCAGCGCGCCGCCTTGCGAGCCAGGTCGCGGTCGCGGTCGGCCACGGCCAGGAAGCTGGCGCCGAATTCCTCCACGTCCGAGTAGGAGAACCCCATGGCCACGCTGGCGGAAAGAATGCCCGGCCACTGCAAGACCGACTCGACATCCTCATACAACCCCTTGGACGGATTCTCGTCCGTGTACTGCTTGGCGATGCTGATGATCAGTGGCGGGCATTCGAGGGCTTGCACCGGTCGGATCTCTCCCCGCAACGTCCGGCCGAGCAGCGAAGCGGCCTCCAGGCCTCGGGCTTTCTGGTCCAGGTGGGGATTGGAACGATAGATGGTGGTGGCGTCTGTATTGGCCGCCATTCCCGGGGAAACGTTGGCATGCAGGTCCAGCGTCATGACGACCGGCACATCCGGTCCCACGACCTCCCGCATCCTCCGGGACATCTCGCCGTCGGCGTCGGGAAACTCCTCGGACACGGTAGCCCCGTGCAACGCCAGGTAGAGAGCGTCCACCGGCAGGGCCGCCTTCAGGGCTTCGACCGTCTCGTCCGCTATGGCGTCGAAGGTCTCCCGGACAATGGTGCCGCTCGGCATGGCGAAGGCTGCCACAAGCGGAACAGGGTCCAGGTCGTTGGATTGGGCCCCCTCCAGAAAACCACTCAATTCGTGGTTGCCTCCGGTCCAGCGCTCGATCAGCCCCCTGCCCCGGGTCAGGCTGACCTGTTCAAAGTCCTTGTAGGTGGTGGGGGTGACTGCAAAGGTATTGGATTCATGGATAAATCCCATCACACCAACGCGTTTCATTGGATGTACGCCTCCCTTTCGTCCTTACGTTGTCGATCTGTCCGGGCATTCTCTCCGCCTCGTCCCGGATACACCACAGTACGCAAAACCATCCTGACTCAGTCCCAGGAGTTCATTTCCACCATCCATTCATGGGGGAATTCCATCTCCAGGGACCGCATGGCATTGTCCAGATGGCCGGTGTGGCGAGCTCCGATCAGCACCGAGTCCACCCCCTCCCGGTTGAGGACCCACCCCATGGCCAGCTGAACCATGGAGAGACCCGTTCGGTCCGCCATCTGCCGAAGTCGCTCGACGACCCGAAAGCTGCGCGGGTGGAAATAGACGTCCACGTGGCCGGGTATCACGTCGAAGCGGGTACCCTTGGGAATCTCGGCTTGATTGGACCTGTACTTTCCGGCCAGGAATCCCGCCCCCAGCGGACTGTAGGTCACCACTCCAACCTCCTGCCGTTGACACAGGGGCAGCAGATCCGTCTCGATCTCCCGGCGAGCCAGATTATAGATGGGTTGAATGACCCCGAGGCGGGGCAGGCCGTTCCGGTGACTCAGTGCGAGAGCTTCCGACAGGTGCGCGGCGGAGAAATTGCTGCATCCGCTGCAGCGAATCCTGCCGTCCTTCTCTGCTCGGTCCAGCGCCGCCAAACCTTCTTCCAGCGGGACGGCGGGATCATACTTGTGGAACAGGTAGAGATCAATGGTGTCGGTCTGGAGACGACGCAGGCTGCCTTCCAGGGCCTCCCACACTTCCTGCTCCGTCCTGTTGGCCGACACCTTGGTCTGAATGGTGACCTGGGAGCGCACCCCCCGGGATTTCAGCCAACGGCCCAGAATTTTCTCCGAGGAGTACATTTCGCCGCTCACCTCGCGCACGTCCTCGACTCCCAGGTTGTCGCGCCGATATTCTCGGGCCTGCCCGCCACCGTAGGCCTCGGCGGTATCGAAGAGGGTGATGCCGCGTTCCAGGGCAGCGTCCATGATCCGAAACGAGGTGGCCTCGTCAATTTCCCTTCCGAATGTGGCGCAGCCCAGGCCGAGCCGGCTGACCACGATGCCGCTACGGCCCAATGACCTCATTTCCATCGCTTTTTCCCTCGCCGGTAAATTGGAGCCGGTCCGATCGGGCCGACCTCCAGGCGCCAAACAACGCCGCCCGTAACCTCCATCAGGACTTCACGCCTGCCATATATTCATCCCTTAGGATACCCATGAGGATCAGGTCATGCCACTGGCCCCGGGAGTAGTGCCAATCCCGCAAAGCCCCCTCCTCCTTGAACCCGCACTTCCGGTAGCAGCGATAACCCCGCTTGTTGGCTCGAATCACCCGGAGACCGACGCGGTGCAGGTTCAATTCCTCGAAGCAGACTTTCAGGAACAGCCGCAGGGCTTCCTCACCCAAACCCTTGGATAGTGAAGTGACATCTCCAATGACTATCCCCACCTCGGTGTTCTGTCGCCGCAGATCCAGGTATTCGTAGCCGATATGCCCCAGATACTTGTCGTCCTCCCGTCGACAGATGGCAAATTTCCGGTTGGCGGGGTCCACGTTGTTGACCTGAGCTTCCACAAAGGCTCGAGCCTGCTCCAGGGATTCGGGCCAGACGTAGGAACCCGTCCACCATACGATCTCATCCAGGGTACGCCACTGGTAGAGGGCCTCGACATCGCTCAACAGGTATTCCCTGAGATACACTCTTTCTCCTAGAAAGTGCGGCATGGTCCTCCTCCCTTTTTGGTTGAACTCCCTACCTGAAAACCACTGACAAAAAAGGTTATAGTAGCCGAGCGAACAGCTCTCGGGCCTGATCGGCGTTGGCAAGAGACCGTCCCCGTTGCAGGGCACGGGTCGCGGCCAGCCCCACCAGCTCCGCATTGCCGGCGGCCCGGGTGCCGTCGGGTCTGTAGAGATTATTCTCGAATCCGATCCGGGCGTGTCCGCCTCGACCCAGGGCGCGGTCCATGCAGGCCAACTCCTGCTTGCCGAAAGCGCACAGGAACCACCCCTCTCGATAGGGGCTGACTTCCAGCAAGGGATCCAGGTCGGTGGGTTCCGATTGTTGATTCGGGGTATAGCGCCCCAGCACAAAGAGGATGCACGGGGCGGAATAGGGAACGATGCCGCGATGAACGAGTCGAACCAGGAACCGGACCTGTTCGGCGTCGAAAACGATAAACTGGGCAAAGATCCCTTCCACCCTCATCCAGTCGAGGAATTCGGCCGCGGCAGTTTCAACAGCCGGATCGGGGAAAATTTCGCCAATGGACAGACTCACTGCCTCCGGCCGGAGCTCACGGACCAGGCCCATCTGCTCCTCCGGACCGTAAAGGCCGCAGGACTCGGTGGTGACCTGAATCACCAAGGTGTCTCCCACCTGGGAGCGAATGGCCCGGATGGCGGTCCGGTAGGCCGCCGCGTCCAGAATATGGGCCATATTCCGGTCCCGGACATGCAGATGAATCATGGCCGCTCCGGCCTCCAGGCTCTCGGCGGCGGCTCGCCCCAGTTCCGCGGGCGTGGTGGGGAGGTTGGGATGGTCCCGGGGTGTCTTGCGGGCCCCGTTGGGGGCGACGCAAAGGATCGCTGGAGATGATTTGTCCGTGGACATTCTTGTCTTTTGACGGCCTCTAGTGACGGCGCAGCACCCGCCCGCCGCGATCTCCCGTCAATCGACCGTCCCTGACGGCCTGAACACCGTTCACAAACACGTGAGTCATTCCTACGGCGGTGCGGTTGGGCTCGTAGGTGGTGCCCCGCTCGCTAAAGGTCTTCGGATCGAATATCGCCAAGTCCGCGCAAGCCCCCTTCTCGATGACCCCCCGGTCCTTCAAGCCCAGGCGGCCGGCCGGAAGCGACGTCAGGCGGCGAATCGCCTCTTCGGGGCGGAGCTTGCCCGTATCGCGCACAAAGTGCCGGTAGAACCAGGAGGCCCAGGTGTAGGCCCCGTGGAAGGATCGGTCCCGCAGGGGGCCGTCGGTGGCCAGGGCGGTGGCGTCCGAGCCCACCATGCAATGGGGATGCTCGAACGCCAGTTCGTTCTCATCCAGCCTGTAGGTCAGGGCCATCACCATCAGCCGGTGGATATCGTCGACTTCGGCAAGCAACAGGTCATAGACGGCGTCGAGAGGCTCGACGCCCATCCGCCGGCCGATCTCGCCGACACTCTTTCCGGAAAACTCCGGGTAGGCTTGCGACTCGAAAATGACGATTCGCTCCCAGTCGTCCCGGACCAGCGAGCGAAGATGGCTCCGGTAGGTCTTGAGGTCGCTTCGAACCCCGGAATCCCGCAAGCGCGCTGCCACGGCATTCGGGCCTCCTTCCAACGACCAGGGCGGCAGCGCCGTTCTGAGATTGGTGGTCCCGAACAAGCGGGTATGCATGTCGAATCCCACGTCCTGACCCTGCCGGCGGGCTTCATCCACCATCCCCAGGGCCTGACGGTAAGCCTGGCGTCCGTCATCGGTCAGTCTGGCCACCACCTGGATGTGGGAGATTTGCAGCGGAGCCCCCGAAGCCCGGCCGGTTCGAATGGCTTCCGCAATAGTCTCTTCCACCTCGCCGGCCCGATTCCGGGTGTGAGTCGAATAGAATCCCCCGGCCTCGGCCACCAATCGACACAGCTCGACGATTTCCTCCTCGGGACAAGCTTTTTCGGGTCCGTACTCCAATCCCGTGGAAAGCCCGAAGGCGCCTTCTTCCAGGCACTGGGACAGCAACCGCTTCATGCGGCTCAGCTCCGCCGGAGTGGAGGGCTTGCCGACGTCCTCGACCGCCGCCAGGCGAAGCAGGCCGTTCGGCACCAGCGTCAGCACGTTGACCGCCGGCCGCCCCGCTTCCAGGCGCTCCAGGTACCCGGCCATGGTGCGCCAACCGATGTCGTCCGCGGCCTGACAGCCGTAGATGTTGGACCGGGCCCGCTCGGGATCCACGATAGGGGCGCAGCCGTGACCGCAGTTGCCGATCACCTCCAGGGTCACTCCCTGCATGACCGAGCTCACGGCCCTGGGATCGACGATCAGCGTGAAGTCGGAATGGCTGTGTATATCGATGATTCCCGGGCATACCCACAGCCCGGCAATATTCAACTCGGCGGCGCCGTCACTCCCACGGATCGATCCAACCTCCGAGATCCGCCCGTCCGAAACTGCCAGATCGGCCCGAAAGGGCGGTCTCCCTGTCCCGTCCAGGACCTCCCCACCCCGCAGGATCAGATCGCGACTCATTCCGACAACTCCTCCCTGATTCCACCCTCCCTCACCATCCCACTTGAGGAGACAAAGGAATGGCACGATGCATTCTGACCGGCGCACCGCTGGTCCCAAGTGTGAAAACCCTGAAACACAGGACAAGAAAACAATTCATCATCCATCATTCATAATTCATAATTCATCATTCATCATTCATAATTCATAATTCACCCAATCGCCTTCTCGCCTCCCGCCGCAGGCTGGCCGTAGCCACCGGGTCCACCTGGCCGGCGCCATCCAGGACCACGCCGTAGTCCCGTCGGGCGCTTCCCGGGGAGACCTTGTCGTTTCTGACATCTCGAGCCACGGCATCCGGATCTCTGGTGAGGGGATCTCCCCATCCTCCCCCGCCCGCCAATCGATGATAGACAGAGTCTCCGGCCGTGTTAGAGGTCGAAATGAAGGTGGGCAAGTTTTAGCCCCCGGAGGGGCCGCCCCGATCACTCAGCGAGGGTGCTACCCGCCG
>JAPPFQ010000318.1 GCA_028875135.1 Acidobacteriota bacterium | reverse complement strand
CGGGAGACCCCCCTCCCCAGGATGTGTCCAACCGCACCATCGTGGTTTCCATTGATGCCGAGCGGCGATTGAAGATCAACCAGGAGAACGTGGATCTACGGAATCTGGAGGAACGGCTCACCGATATCTTCAAGACCCGAAATCAGAGGACGATGTTCGTGCAGGGTCACCAGGATCTGTTCTTCAACTCGGTGGTGGAAGTCATCGACATCGCCCACAATGCGGGAGTGGACAAGATCGGGTTGATCACCGAGAAGATCCAGTCCGGTCAGTGATCGCCCCTGGCTGTCATTCCCCAAAGCGATAAACAGGAAATTTCTCGTCTGTGGAGGAAGCTGATGAAGTGTCGAAGCAGAGCGCTGGCCGGGCTTGTCTTGCTGCCCTTGGCCTTTGGAATGATTGGGTGCGGCGTCATCGACAAGCTGAAGGCCCGCGATCGCCTCAACAAGGGCGTCCGGGCTTTCCGGGAAGGCGAGTACGAAAGGGCGGTGGATCGCTTCAAGCAGGCGATCGAGCTGGATCCGGAGTTCCTGAACGCGCAGATCTACCTGGCTCTCTCCTACGCCTCGCTCTATATCCCCAACGGCCAGTCGGAGGAGAACATCAAGGTCGGCGAAGAGGCCATCGGCGCCTATATGCAGGTGCTGGAAAAGGATCCGGAGAATATTTACTCGGTCAAGGGAATTGCGGGCATTTACTTCAACATGGGGGAGTTCGAGAAGGCCAAGGAGTACTACCTGAAGAACTGTGACCTGGAGCCGGAAGCGGCCGAGCCGTTTTACAGCGTGGGGAACGTCAACTGGACCATGGCCTACGACAAGTTGAATCCGCGCCCGGCTCAGGAGCGGTGGAAGCTGTCGGAACAGGGCCTTGAATTCCTGGACAAGTGTCTGGCCAACGATCCCGACTACTTCAATGCCCACTTCTACATCAACCTGCTCAATCGGGAAAAGGCCAGGGTCGTCATTGACGAGATCATCGAGCAGAAACCTCGCTCGGAGAACGAATTCATCCTGGCCGGCCAGGATGTCGCCGCCCTGGACCCCCTGGTGAAGAAGCACGGGCCCGACCGCTACGAGGAGTACATGTCCTATCACGCTTTGGCCGATCAGCACTACGACCTGGCTATGGAGATCAAGCGCAAGGTCGAGGAAGAGTCGGCAGCCGCGGCCATCGGCATCATCGAGGAGGAATAATACGGTCCGGCGCGGTCGCCGGTTCCAAGCCATCCCCGAGGCGCAAGCCTCAATCCGAAACATTCCGAAACGCTTCTGTTCCGGCCGGCGGGCAACAATTCCGCCGGCCGTTGTTTTTCAGGCTCCAACTTCAGGTTGCGGGTTCAATCAGGGCCGACATGGATCCGCGGCAACGCGGGATGAGCGGGTCGGGACCCCAGGCCTGGATCTGGTCCCGGGAGAACTCCGCCTCCCGGCGCCCGCAGGTGATCAGCACCGTTCGGCCGGTGAGGTCCACCTCCCGGGCGTGCTGGAGAGCTTGCCGCACCGAGATATAGAAGATCCTCTGCAGCATCTCGATGACGTAGTTGTAGCTGTGATCGTCGTCGTCCAGCAGAATGACCCGGTAGAGTCCGGCCCTCTCGGCACCGGCCCGTTGCCGGGTTTCCGGATCGGCCACAACCGCGGGCATGGAATTGGGTTTCATGGGAAGGTGGGATCTCGGTGGAGTTTTTAAAAGAATAGCACATGCAGCCTCCTCGTTTTACTTTCCACGACGGGCTTGCTAGAATCCCGGCGCCTGCAATTCTATTGCCGGCAGCCTGCAGCGGTTGCAGAGTGGGGTTGGCTGGAAGGCGGCTCGAAGGGAGACTAGGACAGTGAGATATCCGGAAGAATTCATTGGACCCATGCGGGAAGAACTCACCCGGCTGGGGGTGCATGAGACACGGTCCCCCGAGGAGGTGGACGAGCTTCTCCGAAACGAAGACGGCACGGTCATGATGGTGATCAACTCGATGTGCGGCTGTGCCGCCGGCCGGGCCCGTCCCGGAATCGCCCTGGCGCTGAAGCATGCGGTAGTGCCGGCCAAGGTCGCGACCGTATTCGCGGGAGGCGACCTGGAAGCAACGGCGCGGGTGAGGGAATATCTGCAGGAATACCCGCCCTCCTCTCCCTCGGTTGCCCTGTTCCGGGAGGGCCGGCCGGTATTCATGATGCACCGCCATCAGATCGAATACCGGGACGCGTCCCAGATCGCGGATACCCTGACGGCGGCCTTCGATCGTTACTGTCGGGATTCTTCCGACTGAGTCGATCGGGAAAACCGGCGGCCGATCAGGACTGCCCGGGGCCGACTATCCGTTTGCCATCCGCCCGCAAATCCACTAAGATCCTTCAATGACGGCGCCGGCCGCGCCGGTTCTAAAGAGATGGGGAGGTCGATATGGTGCTGGGGATTGGGATTCCTACCATGGGTATTGCGGAGTGGATCATCATTCTGGTGATCGTGTTCCTTCTCTTCGGCGCCAAGCGCCTTCCCGAGATCGGTAAAGGCATCGGCGAGGGGATCAAGAACTTTCGCGGCGCCATGAAGAAAGACGAAGACAAGGACCTGCAGAAACCTACCGAGAAGGAAGCGTCCTGACGGCCCATGGGCACGCCCGCGCCCCAAGGGCTTACGCCCACGGCTACCCGCCGCCGCGTTCGCGGCTTACTCGAATTCCCGGGCTGGCGCCCGGGGTTTTTTGTTTCAGGTAGTCCTGTCCCGCCGACTTTAGGCTGCCCTCACAGCGCGCAGCTGCAGTCGCCGGGAACGGCCACGATCGTCTCCCGGAGATATTTCTTCTCCACTTCTTCCAGCAGAGAAATCTCCCGGTTGTGCCTGGACCTGGCAAAGGCGGCGCTCAGCCAGGTGGTGACCAGCGTGGCGGCCAGGTCCGCGTCCAGACCGGGATCCGCCAGCACCAGCAGGTTGGCCCCGTGCCGCTCCCGGCTGATCCTGGCGGTCTGTCGATCCCAGCAGTGGACCGCCCGAATGCCGGGGCACTTGTTGGCCAGGATGGTGGATCCGATGCCATCCTCATCCAGCCAGATGCCGCTGCAGACCTGGCCGCTCTGAACCAGTCGGGCTACCTCCAGGACGCCGCCGGGTTCGTCGGGAGAACTCTTGGCGCCGCACTCGCAGACCAGGTATCCGTTCTCCTGGAGCAGGCTCCGGATTTTCTGCCCCAGTTCCCGCTGAGACCGGGTGGCTCCCAGCGCCAGCCGCTTGTCGAAGGCCTTGAGGCGCTGGATTTCTTCAGCAGTGTCGCACTCGATAATGGTATTGCCGCGCTGAGCGGCAATTTCCAGGGCGAGCGGAGTGAGGCAGGTTCCCTTGACCACGTAGCAGGGCGACCCCGGAGCGATGTTTCTAAGTTCCTTTTCCGTCAGGAAGGTCCGTTTCATGGGGCGTAATGGCCGAAATCGAGGGGAGGTTCCGGTATCTCTGCCGATAGTCTAAACCATAACCCACCACGAATTTGTCGGGAATCTCGAACCCGACATAGTCCAGGCCGACCGATTGCACTCGACCGGCGGGCTTGTTCAGCAGGGAGACCACTCTGAGCGATTCGGGTTCCCGGCGCCGGATCTCCCCGCAGACGCGATTCAGCGTCAAGCCGGTCTCGCAGATGTCTTCCACCACCAGGACGTGAAGCCCCCGGACGCTGGCTTGCAGGTCCTGGACGATCTCGATCCGGCCGCTGGACCGTGTGGCTGCAGCGTAGCTGGACACCTCCATGAAATCAATCGAGGTCTCCAACCGGAGTTGTCTCGCCAGGTCGGCCGTGAATACCCAGGCGCCCTTCAGCAGGCTCACCAGGTGGAGATGCATGCCGTGGTAGTCTTTCGAGATCCGGCGGCCGAGTTCCTCCACCTTCTCCTTGATGGTCTTCTCGGCAATCAGGGGCACAAACCCCGATGGCTCCGCGGGCGGCCCGGTTGCCGATGGGGCCGCTGACGGTTTCAATGGCTTTTCCTGCCTGTCTCGTTGTTTGCTGCCGGTCAACTTGCCTCCCCCCTCATCGATACAGAAAAAAATCGCGTCGTTCCTTCTCGAAGACTGCCAGTTCCTCCGCCCAGCCCTCCAGCATTTCCTCCACCGGCTGGTCCCGATCGATCCCGTTGCGGACCTCCTCCGATCCCGCCAATCGATCGAAATGGCGCTCCGCCCATTGGAAGTGGCCGGAATGGGTCCTGCGAAAGTGAGCGATGAGACTGAGGGCCGTGCGCAGCGGCTGGAATCGCCGGGGGTGGAGGACGTGCAGATGAATGCCCTCGCAGGCCTGCCCGGAGAACTTGGAAGCGCTGGGCCGGAACCGCGTGTGCCTGAAGGCGACCCCGGGCAGCTCGAGCCGGTTCATGGCCTCAACCGCCCGCGGCCCGTCCACCCAGGGCGCGCCGGCGACTTCAAAGGGCGTGGTGGTGCCTCGGCCCTCCGACAGGTTGGTTCCCTCCACCAGGCACATGCCGGCATAGATCAGAGCCGTCATGGCGCCCGGAATGTTGGGCGACGGGGGCACCCAGACCAGGCCGGTATCGGCGAACCAGTGCGAGCGCTCCCAGCGGTCCATTCTGACCACGGTCAGGGAACACTTCAGGTGCAGGCGGGACTTCATCCAACCGGCCAGTTCTCCCGGAGTCAGGCCGTATCGGGCCGGCATGGCCGCCGGACCCACCAGCGATAGCAGGCGAGAATCCAACACTCTGCCCTCGACAATCAAGCCTCCGAGCGGATTGGGGCGGTCCAGCACGATCAGGGGAATCCCAAAGCGGTCGGCGGCTCGCAGGCAGTTCCTGAGGGTCGCCAGGTAGGTGTAATATCGCGATCCCACGTCCTGCATGTCGTAGATCAGCAGGTCCAGGCCGCGGACCATCTCCTCCGTGGGTTGGGTGTTGGCGCCGTAGAGGCTGTGCACCGGGATGCCCCAACGGCTGTTGGGACGGCTCTCGACTCTGGCTCCCGCCGCGGCCATCCCCGCCAGGCCATGCTCGGGGCCGAAGAGGGCCGCCAGTTCCACCTCCGGCCGGGCCTGCAGCAGATCGATATCGTGGCGCAGCCGGCGGTCGACCCCGGTGTGGTTGGTGATCAGTCCGACTCTCCGTCCGCGGATCAGGGACATTTCCCGGTTCAGCAGCACTTCGATTCCCGGAATCACCCTCCGTCCGGCGCCGCATCCGGCCGCCAGGAAAGGCGCGGCTGCAACAGGGGCCAGGCGGCCCAGAAAACGTCTCCGGGAAATCGACGAAAGTGGATATTTCATGGTACCGGGGACAATCGGTCAGAGGTCCGCGCCGAGGCCGATTCGAGGCGCCATTGTGACACGTTAGCGCCGCGATCGGAAGCAGCAGCGGGGTGGGGGGCTGTCGCGTCTTGCAAAAAAATCCACGAAGGGCACGAAGGACTACGAAGGGCCACGAAGAACGACGCCAGGGAGAGAACGAAAAACTCGGTTCACGTTCCCGCGTGGTACACTAGCGGAGTGGTCCGTCAGCACATGAACCTCTTGCCTGGTCTGATCTCCCTCTCGGCAGGCTCGTCAAAGTGGAAGGAGCGTCAGCAATGAAAATCAGCGCGGAGTTGATTGCCATCGGCATTTTCTGCGTGGCCTTGGTCAGCTTCGGATGGAAGGTCTCATCCGATATCCGGCAGGAGGTCAAGCTGGAAATTCAACAGGTCCGAGAGGACGTCGCCAATGCTCGAGGGGACGTGGCCAATGTCCGAGGGGATGTGGCCAATTTGCGAGGGGATGTCGCCGATGTCCGAGGGGACGTCGCCGATCTCCGGGAGCGCATGGCCCGACTGGAAGGACTGTTTGAAGGATTCACCCGGGGCGAGTTGGTAGAGCAAAGGCAATGAAAATCAGCGCGGAGTTGATTGCCATCGGCATTTTCTGCGTGGCCTTGGTCAGCTTCGGATGGAAGGTCTCATCCGATATCCGGCAGGAGGTCAAGCTGGAAATTCAACAGGTCCGAGAGGACGTCGCCAATGCTCGAGGGGACGTGGCCAATGTCCGAGGGGATGTGGCCAATTTGCGAGGGGATGTCGCCGATGTCCGAGGGGACGTCGCCGATCTCCGGGAGCGCATGGCCCGACTGGAAGGACTGTTTGAAGGATTCACCCGGGGCGAGTTGGCAGAGCAGCGGAAGTAACGGATTGCCTTTGACGCACACTGTCCCGGCCGGTTCGCCCATGCGATCACGCCTTGGCCGATAGACCTGCCAAATCCCTGACAATCAAACGGATCGGAGCGGGATCGCATTAGCGCCGCCCGGGGTGGAATCACTCTCTCTTCAATGAGTCAACGGGCCTGCTGAGCGCTACGGAAGGAAGGGAAGTCGGGGCATGCGGGCGAAAATCAAGCACACCGAGCTTTTGTTGATTCAGGGGGACATCACCGAGCAGGATACCGATGCCATCGTCAATGCCGCCAATCGGGAGCTGATCCTGGGAGGGGGTGTCGCCGGGGCCATCCGCCGCAAGGGAGGTGACTCGATTCAAAGAGAGTGCCACCGAATCGGCGGCGCCGAAGTCGGCGGGGCCGTCATGACCGGCGGGGGCAATCTCAAGGCCCGCCGGGTGATCCACGCGGTGGGGCCGCGCATGGGCGAGGGGGACGAGGACGAAAAGCTCGGCCGGGCGACCCTGAACAGCCTGGTGCTGGCGGACTCGGAGGGTTTGAAGAGCATCGCCTTTCCGGCCATCAGCACCGGGATTTTCGGCTTTCCCGCCGAGAGATGCGCCCGGATCATGCTGGAGGTCACCTGCAACTACCTTTCGGGAGAAAGCCGGCTCCGACAGGTAGTCTTCTGCCTCTACGATTCGACCGCGCTTGCCCTCTTCGAGAAGCGACTGGCCTTGTTCAGATCCAACCTGTAGCAGGCATTTGCGCCGGTCTGCGAGACCATGATGGGCAAGACCTACCGGTACTGTCGAATCGACCGCCGCGGATGCGTGCATTGCGGCTGCCGTGACTTCGGGCAGGAAGCCGTTATCGACGACCCCCTGGCGGCTGCCTGGGAGCTCTCGGATCGCGAACGGCGCCGGCTGGATCAGCGAGAAGGGAACTGCTGCCGCAACTGCGGCATGTCCAAGCGGGTCCGCATGCTGCTGTGGAGCATCAGGCGCCGATGTCCGCCGGGCCCGGAGCTGAGGATTTTGCACCTGAACCAGACCAACGCCCTGGCGCCGGCGTTGGAGAGACTCGGAAGCGTCACTGAGACCGTCCATCGACCCGACAGGCCGCTGGGATCCCAGGTCGACGGCAGATTCAATGAGGACATGTCCCGGTTGACCTTCGAGGGCAACCGCTTCGACCTCGCCGTTCACTCCGAAACCCTGGAACACCTGCTGGATTACGGCCAAGCCCTGGATGAGGTTCGGCGGGTGTTGAAGCCCGGCGGAATCCAGGTCTACACGATTCCCCTGCTCTTTTCCCGGGTCACCCGGCAACGAATGACCCGAGACGCCTCGGGGCGGCTGGTTTCCCGTCTCCCCCCCAGCTTTCACGGCTGCGACCGAGAATTTCCGGTCATCTGGGAGTTCGGGGGCGATTACATCCGGCAGAGGGGCGCCCGCATCCGGGAGATTCACTTCGACAACTACTGGAGGAATCGGACCGTCTTTACCC
>JAPPFQ010000586.1 GCA_028875135.1 Acidobacteriota bacterium | reverse complement strand
CATGTAAACCGCTACGTTGGCCTGGGTTCCGGAGTGAGGTTGCACGTTGGCATGTTCGGCGCCGAAAAGTTGCCTGGCCCTGTCGATGGCCAACTGCTCCACCACGTCGGTGAACTCGCAGCCCCCATAGTAGCGGCGACCGGGGTAACCCTCCGCATACTTGTTGGTGAACACGCTGCCGGTGGCCTCCAGGACCGCCTCGCTCACGAAATTCTCCGAGGCAATCAGTTCCAGTTGGTTGGCCTGACGCCGGGTCTCCCGGTCGATGGCGCCGGAAACCTGCGGGTCGACCAGAGCAAGGCTTCGCGCGGGTTCGGGGTTGACGGCCACGGAGGTTGCCCCCTGAAAATGGATGGTCGCCCGAACGCCGGCCCGGGGAAGAACCCCGTCGGGCCCGGCGTCTCGGAGTTCAAATGTTAACCAACAAACCCGACGCTGACAAACCAATATTCAGAGTGAATTGGCTCTCTTTCCGCTTCTGGTGAGGGTTTTCGGGAATTGGGGGAGGCTCCGAATCTTTTGCCGTCAAATGTGCTATCTTCTAGCCCGGCCTTCATTTTCCCGGCTGCCGGGTGAACGTTGCAAGGCCGAAACGGGGCGGTGAGGGGTTCCCCGCGGGAGCGACTTGAAACGCCGTCCAAGATCAAGGGCTTCCGGGTGCCGGCGGTCCCGTTGGATGGACATTCCTGTTGAGGAGCCGGAATGCGCTGGAGTCGAATCTTCATCCCTACTCTGAGAGAGGCCCCAGCCGAGGCCGAGGTGCCGAGCCATATTCTGCTCCTGCGCGCGGGGTACATCCGGCAGTTGGCCTCCGGGATCTATTCCTACCTGCCTCTGGCCCAGCGGGTGGTGCTCAAGATCACCCGGATCATCAGGGACGAGCTCGATCGCATGGGCGCCCAGGAATTTGCATTGCCCGCCCTGCACCCGGCTGAAATCTGGCAGGAGAGCGGGCGTTGGGAGGGTATGGGGCCCAACATGTTTCGTCTCAAGGACCGCTCCGACCGGGACATGTGCCTGGGCATGACACATGAGGAGGTCTTTGCCTCCATCGCTCGCAACGAGCTCCGCTCCTATCGCCAACTGCCCCAGATCTGGTACCAGATACAGACCAAGTTCCGGGACGAGCCTCGGCCCAAGTCGGGCTTGCTGCGTGTGCGCCAGTTCACCATGAAGGACTCCTACTCGTTCGATGTCGACCGGGAGGGCCTGGATCGGAGCTATCGAAAGCACTACGACCTCTATTGCCGCATCTACGACCGCTGCGGGCTCCGGTATCGGGTGGTCGAGGCCAGCAGCGGCATGATGGGAGGAAGCCAGTCCCATGAATTCATGGTGCTGACCGATGCCGGCGAGGACATGGTCGTCTACTGCGCCTGCGGTTACGCGGCCAATCTGGAGAAGGCGACCTCGGAACTGGAGCCGCTGCAGGACGAAGCGGGACCCGAGACACCCCAACCGGTTGCCACTCCCGGCCAGAAGACCATTGACGAAATTGCCCGGTTTCTGGGAGTCCCGGCTTCCCGCCAGATCAAGTCCCTGATCTATCGGTTAGGCGACCAATCCCTGCTGGTTCTGGTTCGAGGCGACCATCAACTCAATGAAGCCAAGCTGCATGCGGTGCTGGGAGGCGAGGCCCGTCCGGCCCTGCCGGAGGAAATTCCGGCGGTGGCGGGCGCCGACGCGGGTTCCCTGGGTCCGGTGGAGGTGGCGGGTCTGCGTATCCTTTCCGACCGCGCCCTGCAGGGAAGACGGAATCTGACCTGCGGAGCCAACCGGAATGACTTTCACCTCTCCGGTGTGACACCCGGGCGGGACTATCAGGCCGAGTATTTTGACTTGCGGGTGGTTGAGGCCGGAGAGGCGTGCCCCCGATGCCGCTCCTCGCTGAATGTCCGCAAGGCCCTGGAGGTCGGTCACATTTTCAAGCTCGGAACCAAGTACTCGGAGAGCATGGGCGCCACCGTTCTCAACTCGCAGGGCCGGGAGGTTCCCGTTGTGATGGGGAGCTATGGGATCGGAGTGGAGAGGATTCTTGCAGCCGCCATCGAAAGCGGCCACGATGACGACGGAATCGTCTGGCCACGTTCCATCGCCCCCTTCGACTGCCTGATTTGCGTGGTCAATGCCAGGGATAGCGCCGTGGTGCAGGAAGCGGAGAAGGCCTACCGCGGCTTGCAGGAACTGGGAGTCGAGGTGTTGCTGGACGACCGGAACGAGCGTCCGGGGGTCAAGTTCAAGGATGCCGACCTGGTCGGGATTCCCTACCGGATCAATTTCGGCAGCCGCAAGCTGGCCATGGGGAAGGCGGAATGGGTGGAACGGGCCACCGGAAAGACTACGGAAATCGACCTGGCCGACCTGGTCTCTCAGGCCCGAAACCTGCTCTCGGCCGACGACTGCCCGGCAGTCGCATAATGCACATTACCGGAAACAAACAAAAGCGATCCGCGAAGGGCCACCAAGCGTAACGGCTCTGCCGCATCGGTAGGGCTGCGGCCCGACAGGCCGGCGTGCTCCTCGAGCAGCAAGAACGATGGGAGGAGGCGCCACCCGGGAGCGCGGGCGTCCCGCCCGCATGCACTCCCGTTGCGTGCCGCTCAGTTTCCCCGCGATGGGGCACCCGGTCACTCTGCCTGCGGGAACGGCATGGGCCCGGCCGAAGCAGAGCCTTGGCGCCGTTGCAGGTCGATCCGGGTCGAGCAGATATCCGAGCCTGTGCCAGGACTTGTGCGGGCGGGACGCCCGCGTTCCCGGGTGGGCTTCATCTTCAACGACGATCGGCAGTCACTTCCTCGAATGATCCACACGGCCGGGCGTTCACCGGAGCTGGTTGGGGGACACCTGTTTCAATGAAGCCCGCAGGGTATTGATGCTCCTGGGAGCCAGTGTGAGGCGCAGCTTGGACCCGGCTTGCGGAGTGGGTGCGACGGCCCGATTGTTCTCCTCTGCGGAAGTTCTGAAGACCTCGATATCTTCCAGCCTGTATCCGCGCAGTTCGATTGCTTCGTTGACCGCATCTTCCTTTGCATTGACCAGGACCACGACCAGTTGACGCTCGGTCGGGTTTCTGAATGCCGCCACGGGTGCGCTGCCTCCCGTTGCGTACACCCGAGCGGCGCCTCTGGGAATAAACCGGCTGAACTGGACAAGGGCCCGGAAACGTTTGGGAACGCGGAATCCGGTGTTGGCGCCGTCGAGCAAGCCCAGGCGTCCCGGCTGAGCATCGGTGGCGAGTATGGCGCCGTAGAGCCAGGCCCGACACCCGCGCAACAGGTCGGCAATCAGGGTTTGGGCCAGGTCCAGGGCGTCATCCATTTCATCGCTGTTGCCGCCCGGACTTGTGAATTGAGTCTGCCACAGGTTGAAATTGTGTTGTCGCACCAGTTGGTCGACGGCATCGGCCCCGGGGTTCGGCTCCACTGAAGATTGGACTCCCACATGGGAGAGCAGGGGCCGAACCTCTCGATCGTCCAACAGGGTTTTCAGGAAGGGTAGCGTCTCTCTCCAGTCGGTCTCCGGAACCATGAGCCGGGTCCGGATTCTTTTCTCCCGGAACCTCTCTCCGACCCTCTTGAGCAGATCCCGCAGTTGGTTTGCCTCATACCGGCAACCCACGGGCAAGTCCCCGCTGTCGGGCCGGTTCTGCAAGCTCACCAGGTGGACGGGTTGACCGCGCAGCTTCTCATAGTACTCGACGTAACCCACCAGGTATTCCGCCAGGTCCTGGTAATGTTGCGCCAGGAGCGACCCCGAGCCATCTAGCGCCTGGTTGCTCTTCCAGGCGGGCGGGGGAGTCCGGAGACAACTGCTCAACAGCACATCCTGGCGCTTCCTGGCTTGGCGAAGCAGCGAGAATTGAGCGTTCTCTCTTGCGTCGCCTCCGAACGAAAAGGTCAGGCCGGTCAGTCTCAGGCGGGCGGTAATGGCGATTCGTTCCCCGGTCCACCCGATTTCGTTTCTCAGGATGTTCAGGCCCGCTTCCTTGGGGCTGAAGAGGAGGTCGAAGAGCCTGAGGCGCTCCGGCGAAGGGAGCTTGTAGATTTCCTGGGCGCAGCCGTTGGAACCGCTGACGCCAAACCCGTCCATCCGCTGAAACCGGATCTGGGGTTGAATCAGGATGGGCTTGGGTTGTCCGAGTGCGGCCGGCCCACAGGCCAGAAGGAGCAGGCCCGCAACCGCAATTGGGAAGAGCCTGCCTGTTGAAGGCTTTTTTGAAACAACGCCATGCGCCGGGCGGCGGCAAACCGGTTGGAAGTCAAGCATGGATAATTTTTTATTCACATCGATGCACAGGATGCACAGGATTTTTTTCTGGACTCGGCTGGCTGGCAGACCTGGACATCCGTAAAGCCACAAGCGATCGTCGCCGGAGTCGGCTTCCCGTGCAGCGGCGTCTCGTCCTGAATATCCTGTGCATCCTGTATATCCATGTTCTTTTTTGTTTTTTTTTACATGGATGGACAGGATATACAGGATTATTCTGACAGTCCGCCGTCCTGTATTCCCGGAAGTCGGTAACCCCCACGGCATCATAGCCAGCGTCGGCTTCCCGTGCAAAGACGCCTCATCCTGCCAATCCTGTCTTTCGATGTTCGCCAATAGGGCCAACCGGTGTGCCGGGACATGGGCCACTCCATCGGCCTGCTACCGGTTGATGTTGTTCCGGGTTCGGGAAGCGGCAGCCGGCCCTTCCCCGGCATGACCCTTCGTTGGTGAAAGCGCCTCGCCGACGATGGTTGCGATCTCCTTGCGCAGGGCTCGGACGTCGCCCTTGCCGTCAGGGTGGAGACGGCTGGTCAGAACGATGAGATAGGCCTGGATTTCAGGGTCCAGCCAAAGGGAAGTTCCCGTAAAGCCGGTGTGACCGAAAGACCGTGCCGAGAAATGGGCGCCCTTTGGCGAAGAATAGCGGGACTGAATGTCCCACCCCAATCCGCGAATGTCGGGTTTGCCCGGCGGAGATTGCGGGGAGACCATTCGTCGGACCCATCGGGGCTGAAGCACCCTGGCGCCCTCCAGCGATCCCTCGTTCAATAGCATCCGGCAGTAGCGGGAGAGGTCGCGGGCGTTGGAGAAGAGGCCGGCATGACCGGCAACTCCGCCCATCGTCGATGCCAGGGGATCATGGACCTGGCCCTGAAGGAGAGTCCCGTCAACCCCTCTTTCGGTGGGAGCGATAGGATGGCGCCCGCCGGGTGGAGGGCGGAATCCTGTCTCAACCATTTTGAGCGGGGAGAAGACCCGGGAGTGAACGAACCGGTCCAGGGGATCTCCGCTCACAACCTCTATCAACCTGCCCAGCAGGATGAAGCCCAGATCGCTGTAGATGAAATCGCTTCCCGGCGCGGCCGACAGGTCGGAGTGACAGATCTTGTCAATGACCGCTGAAGCAGCTTCGGGCCCTTTTGCCTCGAGACGGAAATAGGGAGCCAATCCGGAGTAGTGGGTCAGCACCTGCCGGATGGTAATGGTGCCCTTTCCGCGCCTGCCGAAGTCCGGGAGATACCTGGATACCGGGTCCTCCAACCTTGCTTTTCCGTCCTGAACCAGGATCAATACGGCCGGCGCGGTGGCCACCGCCTTGGTCAGGGAGGCCAGGTCGAATCGGGTTTCCAAGGTCATCGGCTCGGGCCGGGGTTCCAGGCAGCGATGGCCATAGGCTTTTTCAAAGAGGATGTGGCCGCCCTGTCCCACCAGCACCACCGCGCCGGGAATCCGGCCGTTGTCGATGGCCTGGCGCACGACACCGTCAATCCTGGACAAAGGCTGCGGGGCGCCCCGGGAATCGGCCGCTGACCGGATGGAGAGTGATGAAACCGAAAGGACGGCGGCCAACAAGAGGGGGAACGCCGGGTGATTCCGATGGAGGTCAGGCAACGGTCGGGCTTCCGTGGTGGATTTGAGCGGTTGGGTATCTTAGTGTTTTCAATTTTTTGGGGCAAGCTGTTTTCAGTGGGAACATTTTGACTGCCGGCGAGGTCTATAGGGTCGAGTCTTGTCTTTCACTCCGAGTGCTTGGTATCTTGGAAGAAACGCCCGAAGACAAGGCAGGCTGGGAGAGAGACTCTTGCTCAATTGCGAGATAGGGTTGGATTTCCTGGAAAATGAACCGGCCCTGGTGGATGGATTGCAGGTTGGGTCCCAGGAAGCGTTCGAGACACTGGTTCGTCTCTACCAGGCTCCCATCTACAACCTTGCCTACCGGATTCTGGGAGATTCGGCGGAAGCCTCGGAAGCGACTCAGGAGGCCTTCGTAAGGATTTACAAGGGTATCGGTCGATTCCGCGGAGAATGCGGTCTCAAGACCTGGATCTACAAGATAGCGGTTTCAGCCAGCCTCAACCGCCGTCGCTGGTGGAAGCGCTGGAAGGACAACGTCCCGATATCACTGGACAACCCGCTACCCTCGTACGGCGAAAGCCCCAGGCTGCTGGAAGTCCCCGATCGAGGACAAAGCCCGGAAGCCGCCTGCTCCAGGCGGGAAACCGAGCACACGGTCCAGCGAGCGTTGGACGCCTTGCCTGCCGAGTATCGTGCGGTCATCGTCTTGAGGGAAATCGAGGGGCTTTCCTACGAGGAGATTGCCGAAACCCTGGCAATATCCATGGGGACAGTGAAGTCGCGTTTGTGGCGTGCCCGGTCCCAGCTCAGGCAGCGGTTGCGCGGCTTGATCGAATAAGGGTCCGGAGTGTTTTGGGAAACCGAGGGAGACAGGAAATGACCTGCAAAATGGCCCTCAGAGGGATTCAGGACTACCTGGATGATGGGTTGTCTGGTCAAGAGACGATTGAGATGGACCGTCACCTGGAGGATTGTTCATCCTGCAGACAGGCGTTGGACGAGTTTCGGGCACTGCAGCAGATGATGCGAAAGCTGGATCGTCAGCCTCCTCCACCGGACCTCGAGTTGAGGATCGGGGTGGCTGCCTCGCTCCACGGAGAGAGAATTTCTCTGAAGCGATTGGTCAATGAGTTGGGGGATCTGATGAATCCCCTGGCCGTTCCGGCCTTCAGCGGAGTTTTCCTGACCTGCTTGACGTTTATCGTCCTCTTGAGCACCCTGTTCAGCGGCGCAAGCCTGGGTTCCGGCGACCCCGACTCGGCCCTGGGATTGTTCACCGAGCCTCGCGCCAGGTCTCTCACAATGATGCCCGTCGTGTTTGGCGCCGATTTGCCGTTCGTAACCCAGCCGGTCACCGTCAGGACTCTGGTCGGCGAGGATGGCCGGGTGATCGACTACACGGTCTTGAGCGGGCCTCGAGATAAACGGAGTCTGCAATTCCTGGATCGATTCCTCTATTTCGGGGTAAACATGGACCCGGCTACATTCCTGGGCCGTCCCACCGTCGGCACCTTCGTGATGACCTTGAGTTTCTACCCCACCACCCAGGACAGGATCGACGTCCGCGGCTAGACGACCAATCCACAATCCCCCGCCTGCGTTCAGCCCCGAAACCCTCATGGTATGATTCCAGGTCTGTCGGCAGGCGCGGAGACCCAATGGCTCTCAAGTGGATCGCTGCAGATATCGATGGCACCATCCTGGATAGTTCCAGCCGGCTGCCTCCGGAAAACGTGGCGGCATTTCGCCAGGCTCGGGACCGTGGAGTCGAGGTGGTTCTGGTGACCGGCCGCCGCTACGGCGCTGCCGTCTGGGTCGCCAACGGCCTGGGGT
>JAPPFQ010000303.1 GCA_028875135.1 Acidobacteriota bacterium | reverse complement strand
GGAAAGACATGAAAGCAGCACGGCTCTCAAAGGGCTCGCCTGTCCGCGGCTTCTTCTGATACTGTTTGGAGTGAATCCAGGTTACGAAGGGAAAATTGCGTTGTTGACGGTTGAGCGCGAGGTTGCCTGGTTTCTTCGCCCAGGCCGGATGGTCCAGGAGAGAATGTCGGGACGTGAGGAAGATGGTAGCGCTAACGGGGATCGAACCCGTACTCTCTGCCTTGAGAGGGCAGCGTGTTAACCAATTACACCATAGCGCCACGCTGAGATCTCTTGTACCACAGCCTCCATGCCAATTCAATGAATTCAGCCTGTCTTCCCCCGATCGGGGAGATAGCCTCGGGATCAAATAGTGGCGACCCAGACTCAAAAGGCCTCTTCCCCCTCTCCCGGACAATCTGAAGTCTTGATGGAACGAGCCGACCTGGCCCCTTCAGTCAAGGCAGTTCCGGCTTCACGCATTCGCGAGATCGCCGACATTGCTTTCTCCATGGAGGGAGTGCTGAAGCTCTATTTCGGCGAATCGGACCAACCCACTCCCGACTACATCAAGGAAGCCGCGACCCGAGCCCTGGCCGACGGCTACACCTTTTACACTGAAAACGCCGGATTGCCCAGTCTGCGAGAGGCGCTGGCCGAAAAGTACCGGGAACTGCACCAGGTGGAGCTGGATCCGGGCTCGGAGATCGTCATTACCAGCTCGGGAGTGCAGGCCCTCAATGTCGGGATTCGCTGCGCGTTGGACCCGGGCGACGAAGCCCTGCTGCTGACTCCGGCCTGGCCCAACGGTTCGGCCATCGTGCAGATGTTCAATGCCAGTCCCAGACAAGTGCCGATGGTCCTGAGGGACTCCCGATACGAGATCGACTTCGACCGGCTCCGGTCCTGCCTGACTCCTCGGACGCGGATGCTGCTCTATACCTCCCCCTCCAACCCTCTGGGGTGGGTAGCCTCCCGCCGGGACCAGGAGGCGCTGCTGGAGTTCTGCCGCCGTCACCGTTTGTGGCTGCTGGCCGACGAGGTCTACGAGCGCCTCTACTATGGCGGCAACGTAGCCCCCTCCATTTTGCGCCTGTGTGACCGGGAAGACGCCGTGCTGGTGGTGCAGTCCTTCTCCAAGTCCTACTGCATGACCGGCTGGCGACTGGGATGGCTTGTGACCCGCAGGGATGCGGCCCGCAAGACAACCGAACTGAACGAGTTCGTGGTCTCCCACGCCCCGGCCATGGCCCAGAAAGCGGGGGAAGTTGCTCTCCGGGACGGGGAGTCGGAGTTGGCGTCGATGCGAGAGCGGCTGCGGGACAACCTGGATTATTGCCGGCAGACGCTCGACGCGATGCCGGGCGTCACGCTTCCCGAACCGCGGGGAGCCTTTTACCTGTTTCCCCGGATCGAGGGACTGTCGGACTCTTTCGACTTCTGCCGCCGGTTTCTGCTCCGGAAGCGAGTCGGATTTGCACCAGGTGTGGCCTTCGGGGCCGGAGGAGAAGGGTCGGTGAGGCTCTGCTACGCAGCCGACCGGGACATCCTGCGGGAGGCCCTGGCGAGGCTGAAGACCTTTTTGGGTGAGGGTGGGGCTGACGGGCCGTCCAAGATTCGTTGAATGGGTCTCGGCACCTGAAACAAACGTCAGAGCCTAGCGGTTGGAAACCGGTTCAAAGTCGGGTATGGGCAGGTATTTGATTCACATCGATGCACAGGATGCACAGGATTTTGCTTATCTGACAAGCTCCTGCTCCGGGTAATTGGAAACCGGTTCAAAGTCAAGCATGAGTAGAGGGTTTATTGACATGGATGGACAGGATGCACAGGATTTTTTCTGGAAACAGTGACCTTGCAGTCCTGGACATCCGTAAATCCGCACACGAGCATCGCCGGGGTCAGCCTCTCGTGCAGCACCCTCCCATACTGAATTATCCTGTGCATCCTGTGCATCCATGTTAAAAAATCAGGCCATGAAGATTTGTTGTTTCACCCTCGTATGATCTGCCCCGTCGTGGGGAGGCGGCGGCATTACTTGCCAGGACGCCCCCTGCCGGTGGCAGTCAGTAACCCATGCATTCCCAAATTCGAGTCGGCATCGTAGGCGCTCGGTTCGCCGCCCGTTTTCACCTGGCCTGCTACCGGCAGGTGTTCGGGGTCCCCATGGAGGTGGTCGGGGTCGTGTCCCGGTCCCGAAAGAGCGCTGAGGCTTTTGCCGGCGCCCACGGGCTCAAAGCCTTCGACTCCCTGACGAGCCTGTTGAATGCTGTCGATGTCGTGGATATCTGCGCGCCTGCCTATGTCCACGAAGCCGTAGCCGTCAAGGCCTTCCAATCCAACAAGGACGTCATCGTGGAAAAGCCGCTCACCGGTTTCTTCGGTGCCGGACAAGCGCACTTCGACGCTCGCGGCTTTCCCAAGGAAACGATGATGCAGGAGGCCCTGGCAAGCTCAAGGCGGATGCGGGAGGCAGCCTCCCGATCAGGGCGCAAGCTCATGTATGCCGAGAACTGGGTCTACGCGCCATCCATTCAAAAAGAGCGGGAGATTCTGCGGTCGAGCAAGGGCCAGATCCTGTGGATGATGGGGGAGGAGTCCCACAGCGGATCGCACTCCGAAGCCTACGGGCACTGGTCCCGGGCGGGTGGGGGCTCCATTGTGGGCAAGGGGTGCCACCCGCTGACGGCGGCGCTGTATCTGAAGCGGGAGGAGGGTCTGGCCAGGCTGGGCCGTCCGTTGCGCCCACGCTCGGTCAGCGCCCGGGTCCACGAGATCACCCGCCTGGACACCTATCGGGATGCAGGTCTGCTACGGACCGATTACCAGGATGTCGAGGACTACGGACAGATGCATGTCGTCTTCGAGGACGGCATGGTGGCCGACATCTTCTCCAGCGAGATCGTCATGGGAGGGGTGCACAACTGGTTGGAAGTGATGGCCAACAACCACCGCACCCGCTGCAACATCAATCCCACCGACTCCGTGACCACCTACAATCCGCGGGAAGACCAACTGCGGGATGTCTATATCGTGGAGAAAATAGGGACCAAGCAGGGTTGGAGCCACCCGGCGCCGGACGAGGACTGGATGAGCGGCTATCCCCAGGAGTTGCAGGACTTCATGGAGTGCGTCTTCACCGGGCGCGAACCGCAATCCGGCGGGGAGCTGGCTGAAGACACCCTGGCCGTGATGTACGCCTCCTACCTCTCGGCCGAAAGACGCGGTCAGGAGGTCGAGGTCCCCCTGGGTTGATCCGCCGTGACCGAGCGCCCCGGTGACTGGAACCGTGTCCCGCCACCCGGGTCATCGAAATTGACGGCGTTGGGTTGGCGGCCCAGCCCAAGAGAGTGAAATCCGTTGAATCCGGATCCAACATCAGAACCCGCGACGACAGCTACCAGGCCGCCCTCGACCCTCGCCGGACACACGCCCTGGTTTTTTCAGGGAATCGACTGGCGCACGGCGGCCCGCTACGCGGCTATCCTGGGTCTGCTGGCCAGCTTTAGCCAGTGCCTTTCGGACCTGAACCTCCAAAAGAGCCAGGAGTGGCCCTGGTGGGAATTCGTGAGATTGTTCAGTCTTTACGCTCCCTGTGCTTTTCTGGGAGCGGTCTTCGCTCTGAAAACCGGCCTGGAACCCTTCCTGGCCAACCGTCCCTCGGCCTGGCTCGGCAAGAGCCGGCAACTGATGATTTTCGGGGTAGTTCCGGGAGCGGCCATCGGCCTTTCCTTTTACCGCATGTTCGCTCATCTTCGCTTCAGTCCAAGGATCCCGCTCTACTTGAGGGAGATGGACAGTTTCTATGACAGCTTTGTGCTGTCGCTTCGGGCTGCGGTAACGGAGGAAGTGGTGTTTCGCTTCTTCCTGTTGGCTGCCTTCTACTATATCCTGACCCGGATGCTACAGCCCCTGAGGGACCGGGGTTGGACCCGCCTGGGTTGGCTGGCGGTCCTGGGCGCAATTCTTCTTTCCGCCTGGCTGTTCGGCCTGATTCACGGCAGTTTCGGCTTCACCACTGCCTTTCTGGCGGGGGTATTGTTCGGGGGCATCTTCTGGAGAGCGGGATTCGAATCCGCCCTGCTCTCCCACTTTGTGGCCGACTTCATTTTTTTCAATCTCACCTACGTGGGCGATTGACGCCCGGGTCTCCTCAGGGGATCTTCCTGTCCACCACTAACGACTCATGCCGGACCGCGAGATTCGAATCGAAGAGCTGACTTCTCTGGAGGACCTGCGTCAATGCGTCGAGATCCAGCGCGAGACCTGGGGCTGGAAGGATGAAGACCTGCTGCCCCTGAGAACGCTCCTGCTCCTCAACAAGATCGGCGGCCTGGTCCTGGGAGCGTTGGATCGCGACGGCCGGGTGATCGGATTCATCAACGCATTCCCCGGCTTCCGGGAGGGAAGGGTATACCTGCATTCGCAGATGCTGGGCGTGCTGCGGGACTTTCGCCGGAGGGGCATCGGCAGGGCGCTCAAGCTGGCCCAGAGGACCGAGGCCATCCGCCGGGGAATTCAACGCATCGAGTGGACCTTCGATCCCCTTGAAATTCACAATGCTCACTTTAATCTGGAAGGCTTGGGGACCTTGTGCCGGCGATACGTTGCCGACGCCTACGGCCCCAGCACCAGCTCCCTTCACGGCCGCCTGCCCACCGATCGCCTGGTGGCCGAATGGCACCTCGTCAGTCAACGGGTGCGCTTCCGGGTCGAAAGCGGCGCGCACGGGCCGGAGGCCCCACTTCCGGCGACATCTTCGGCAGTCCATCTTCCGGCCGACATCGCTGATATCCGGGTCCGGGATCCTGCCCGGGCGGCGGCCATCCAGCGGGATTTCAAACGTCGGGTCACCGACCTGCTTGGAAAGGGCTATTGCATCGCCGGCTTTGAATCCGCCTCTCCGCCCGGCGAAGTCAGCTATCGCCTGGTCCCATTCCAACCGCAAGTGCTGACCTCATGATTCTCTACGCCAGTTGGGTGATCCCGGACAGCTCACCTCCCATCTCTGAAGGAGCGGTGGCTCTGAATGGCGGGCGGATCCAGGACGTCGGACCGACTGCCGAGATCCTGCGGCGCTACCCCGACCGGGAAGCGCGTGACTTCAGGGGCGCGGCCCTGCTGCCCGGCCTGGTCAACGTCCACTCCCACCTGGAGCTGACGCTCCTCCGCGGCTACCTGGAGAACCTGCGCTTCTGGGACTGGATCCGGCATCTCACACGGACCAAGTACGAGTTGCTTACCCCAGAGGATCTCAGAGTCTCGGCTCTGGCGGGAGCCTGCGAAGCCATCCGGTCCGGCGTCACCACCCTGGGAGATGCCATGGATTTGGGCGCCAGCCTGGATGCCCTCGCTGTCAGCGGCTTGCGCGGCGTCCTCTATCAGGAGATCTTTTCTCCCAGGCCGGAGGAAGCCGGGGAGCGGCTGGCGGAGCTGGAGGCGAAATTGGCGAAGCTGGAGGATCGGATCGGTTCCGCGTCCGCCCGGCGCAATGGCTGTACCGGAGGCCGTTCCAACAGGGTCAATCTGGGAGTGTCCCCCCATGCTCCCTACAGCGTGAGCGGCACTCTGTTTCAAAAGGTCCGACAGTGGGCGGCCTCCAGAGGCTTGCCGGTGTGCATTCACGTGGCCGAGTCCGAGGAAGAGAGCCTCCTGATAGAAGAAGGCAGGGGACCGATGGCGGAAGCCCTGCGCTCAAGGGGCATCCAATGGTCGGCTCCGGGGTGCACTCCGGTTCAGTACCTTCACCGTCTGGAGATACTGGCGCCCGGGACCCTGCTGGTGCACTGCGTCCGGCTGCAGCCCTCGGACCTGCGTGTCCTGAAACAATGTGGAGTCTCGGTGGCCCACTGTCCCAAGTCCAACTGGAAATTGGGCCACGGCTGGATGGACCTGCAACAGGTTTTCCAGGCCGGAATCCCATTGGGCCTGGGCAGCGACAGCGTGGCCAGCAACAACAGCATGGATCTGTTCGAGGAGATGCGCTTCAGTCTGTTCAGCCCCTCCTGGACTATCCGCAGGGAGGGGCCATTGGACGCCGGCAGCCCCGGGGAGGGCTTCGCGGCCGAGCAGGCGCTACGCCTTGCAACGCTGGGAGGAGCCGAGGCCCTGGGTTTGTCCGGCTCGATCGGGTCGCTGGAGAGCGGCAAGCAGGCCGATCTGATTGCGGTGGATCTGACAGGAATGCACACCATTCCGGTGTTTTCTCCCGTGACCGCCATCGTCCATTCCGCCAGAGCTTCGGATGTGATCCTCACCATGGTGGGGGGAGAGGTATTGTTTGAGAAGGGATCCCTGGCAACCCTGGACGAGGTCGATCTGAAGAAGCGGATTGGAAAGATTCTGCAGAAAATGAGGTCGGCCGATCCGGCATGAGAGCAGCTCTGGAGGAAAGCGGCCACCGAGTTCCCTCGGGCGCGCGCCGCGAGGCGACGCTCTTGGATTGGCATGGTGATTCGAAAAAGGAGCATTGGCTGCTCGCGAGCTGCAGAATTTTTTAATAACCTACTTATTTACAGTTGTTTAAATCGACTACTCTTGAGTAACACTCCACAAATTCCGGGCCAAGTTTCAGCAAGAAAAAGACCTAAAAAAATAGGGGCAAATTGGTATTGCCTTGGTGCAGATTTCAGAATATAGTGGCGCTGTTTTTTGCCAGCATTGCCGACGAGAGGCCGGTTTTCAAAGCCTCCAAACAATGCGCCTTCAGGCGCTGAAGGCAAGCCTCCCCATCCCTGCCTGCGTGCCAGTGAGCAGTAGGGGTTCATCCCCTCCGGAAAGGAACCAGCATGGAGAATTCGAAGTCAATGAGCCATCCCTGCTCGCAGCAGGATGCCGGTA
This sequence comes from Acidobacteriota bacterium, assembly GCA_028875135.1. Lineage (GTDB taxonomy): Bacteria > Acidobacteriota > Terriglobia > Versatilivoradales > Versatilivoraceae > Versatilivorator. Next base: position 918 of record JAPPFQ010000303.1, on the reverse strand, counting down.
AAGCCGGCGCCCATCATACGCCGTTGCGTGACGCCATTATCAATCGCTTGGAACAGATTTCCGAACGGAGCCAGGAACAGGTTCTGGAGTTCATTCAGGAACTGATAGACAGGGAAGAGCGACCGTTGGAATTCAGTCGCCGCCAGGGCCGACTCTATAGCTGGCCGACAGACGACGCCAGGGTTTGACCCGCAAATTCTCCGTACGCAGCATAGCCCGAAGTGCCCCGAACAACAGGCTCGCGCCCATCGTTCTCCTCTTCCGTCTACCCATTGGGAATCCGAACATTTCGCCCAAAATCAGGCACCTCTGATTTCTCTCGTTCAATGCACCGGCCCAACCGTCAATGCCGCCGTTTCTTGTGGTCAGGATTGATCCTGTTGCTGCTGCTGGCCGGATGTGGGAAAAGGCGGCTCACCGTCCCGGTTCCCGGGTCCCCGGATCTGAAGGTGGCGCGTTCCGAGATCTTCGGAATTGCCTCCTGGTACGGCGACCCCTTCCACGGGCAGAGGACCAGCAACGGGGAAGTCTACGACATGCAGGCCATGACGGCGGCCCACCGAACCTTGCCCTTCCAGACCGTGGTTCGCGTGCACAATCTGGACAACGGCAAAAAAACCCAGGTCCGCATCAACGATCGCGGGCCCTTTGTCAAGGGCCGTATTATCGACCTGTCCCAGGCCGCCGCCCGGGAGATCGACATGGTCGGACCCGGGACGGCCAGAGTCCACCTCGAAATCCTGAGAATCGAGGCGGTTATCGAGAGCCTGGCCATCCAGGTGGGCTCATTCACCCAAAAGTCCCGGGCTGATGCCCTCAAGAGAAGATTGGAAGGGGATTACGACCCGGTGACCGTCACCCTCGTCCGAACCTCCCGGGGAGTGTTCCACCGGGTCCTGGCAGGAAACTACCCGAACC
>JAPPFQ010000275.1:4580-7741 GCA_028875135.1 Acidobacteriota bacterium | reverse complement strand
TTCACTCTCGAATGATCTGCACGGCAGGGAAGGGGCAGCACTTATTTGAAGGACTGCGCCGAAACCGGCAAGACGCTTTGCGAGTCGATCAAATAGCTCTTCACTCTCCACTATTCACTTTTTACCTGGTTGCGCCGACCTCGTGTACGACGAGGCGGCTCATAAGGGGCGAAACAGGAGTGTTCCAATCAAGGGACAGAATGGTGAACCGACTTTCGATTATTTTCTGCGGCTTTCTGACCGTTGGCCTGTTGTCGGCCTGCTCTTCCGAAAAGCCGTCCCCCCGGCAGCAGCCTGCCGAACTGTCCCCCGAAACAGCTGAATTCCCCCAACCATCCACCATGACCGTCCTGTGCCTGGGCGACAGCCTCACCGAGGGCTCCGGACTGGATCGGTCCCAGGCATTCCCTGCCCGGCTGCAGGAGAAAATCGACGCCCTGGACTGGAAGTTCACGGTGATCAATGCAGGCCTGGGAGGAGACACCACCGCCGCCGCGCTGCGGCGGCTGGACTGGTTTCTGCAACGAAGGATCGACGTCCTGATCCTGGCGCTGGGAGGAAACGACGGCTTGCGCGGCGTCCCGTTGGCGGAGATCCGCAAGAATCTCGCGGCGATCATCTCAAAGACCGCCGCTCGCTATCCCGAGGTGCAGGTAGTGGTGGCCGGCATTCAGATCCCCCCCAACTATGGAACGAGATACGTCCGGGAATTCAGAGAGCTCTTTCCGGAAGTGGCGGAGAGGCACGGAGCCTTGTTGATTCCCTTTCTCCTGGAAGGGGTGGGCGGGCGACCCGATCTCAATTTTCCGGACGGAATCCATCCGAACGGCCGGGGACAGATGATTGTGGCCGACAACGTCTGGACGGTCGTTGAACCGGTGCTGCGCAAACTCCACCGCAATGCCACAAACTGACCTTTTCCGGCCGCACCAGTGGAAGGTCACCGGTGTCCTCCACCGGGAGCATCGGATGGGCCAGGGGCCGGGCAATGGCAAAAAGCCGTTCTTTTTCATAGGTTTCCATTTGTGTTAAACTGATTTTGGATCTACAAGTAGGCCCGGCCGGCCGGTCTGGCAATGCCATCGATGGCGAGAAGTTGGCCCAATATTCCGGCCGATTGGCTGAACCTGGCCTGGTCCGATCTTAAAAACCGGCAACTCATCATGGCTCTGCGCCGCAAAATTTCCACTGCCGGCATCCTGGCTCCGTTGGTATTTGCCCTCGCCCTGCTTTCCTGCGGCGGCTCCAGCGCCTTCAAGCGCGGCCTGGAATATGAACAGCTCAAAAACTATGACGCTGCCCTGCAGAGCTACGAAGAGGCCCTGAGCGAAGACCCCGGAAATGCCAAGTACCGCCTCTATTTCGAGCGGGCCCGCTTCCAGGCGGCCATGGCCCATTTCGACCGGGGCCGGCGCTTCAGGGACGAGGGTCGCCTGGAGGAAGCCCTGCAGGAGTTTCGCCGGGCCGTGCAGATCGATCCATCCATAGCGGCGGCCCACCAGGAAGCCGAGACGGTTGCCGCATTGATCCGGGACCGGGAGAAGCAGGCGGAACAGGGCGAAACGGATGGCCCGAGAGAGGATCTATACCCTTCCCGGCAATTCCTGCCGGCGGTCAAGCTTTCCGGAGAAGTTCGGCGAGCCTACGTGACCCTGGGCAAGCTCGGCGGCATCAACGTCATTTTCGCTCCCGACTTTAACCCCAGCCCGCCGGAAGTCGAGCTCGACTTCACCGACGTGACCCTCGCCGAAGCCCTGGATCTACTGGCCCTGCAAAGCAAGACCTACTGGTCCGTCCTCAAGGAAAACACCATTCTGGTCGCCGAGGACACCCAGCAGACCCGCCAGCGGTACCAGGAAGAGATCGTCAGGACCTTCCACTTGTCCAACGTGGGCGACAAGGCGGACCTGGGCCAGATCGCCACCGCGCTGCGCTCTCTGCTCCTGATGAACAAGGTAGCCCAGATCGATTCCCAGAACGCCATTGTGGTGCGGGATACCCCAGACAAGATTGCAGCCGCCGAGAGGATCATCCGGTCCATAGACAAGTCCAAGCCCGAGGTCATGATCGAGGTGTACATCCTGGAAGTGGTGGGCACCGTCAGGCAGTTCCTGGGCTTGAGACCGGGCCTTCCGAGTGCGATCAACGTCTCTCCCAACGGCCCCCAGACAGAAGACGGCGGGTCCAACGCCATCCGTCTCAACGAGCTGGGACAGCTCGGCAGAGACAGTTTCTCCGCCACCATCCCCTCCATCCAGCTCGGGCAGCTCTACACCCGGGTCAGGGGCCGCGTGTTGCAAAACCCCACTTTGCGGGCTTCGGACGGCGAGGAAGCCACCTTCAAGGTCGGCACTCAGCAACCCATCGCACAGGGAAGTTTTTCCACCGGCATCGGCGGGGGCACGGGTTTCGGGGGAGGGGCCTTCACCACCTTTTCCACCGTGGACGTCGGGGTCACGCTGACTATCACTCCCCAGGTACTGCTGAATCGCGACATCTCCCTGGATATCGACGTCGCCTTGAAGACCATCAGCGGCTTTGAAACCCTGGACGGGAACCGATATCCCATCCTGGCCAATCGCGAAATCAACCACGACATCAGGCTTCGGGAGGGTGAGTCCAGCGTGGTGGGCGGAATCATCCAGCGTTCCGACTCGGTCACCGTGGACGGGATCCCCGGGCTCAGCAGGATTCCGCTGCTGCGCTACCTCTTCTCCACCGAGGACAACAACTCCTCGGACAACGAAATCATTGTGGTGATTACTCCCCGCATCGTTCGGCTGCCCGACATCCTGGAGCAGGACACCTCCCTGGCCCTGCTGGGATCCAGCAACACTCCCAAGTTCCTGGGATCTCCCAAGCAGCTCATCGGAGAGATTCCGGCGCCCGCGACAGGGAACGGTCAAGCCTCACCGCCGGGGGCCGGCAGCGGCTCGACCGCGCCCAACGTGCCGAATGCGCCCGGGTCGACCCTGGAAGCCCCACCTCAGGCAACCGATCGGCCGGCGCCCCGCCTGGCTTTCGTCAGGCTGGTCGGGCCCTCGGAACCCGCCTCGCGAGGCAGTCGGTTCAGTATCGGCGTCTCGGTCGCCAACGCCCAGCAGGTTCACGGGCTCGCGTTCAACTTCAGATTCGATCCGGAAGTGGTGCGGCTGGTGGAT
>JAPPFQ010000275.1:0-4570 GCA_028875135.1 Acidobacteriota bacterium | reverse complement strand
CGCCTGGAGAACTCATTGGGGCGAGCGGTGATCTCGATGACCCGCCCCCCCGACAGCCCGGGTGTCAGCGGATCCGGCGTGCTGATGAATCTCAGCTTCGAGGCCGTGGGGACCGGGGACGGCGCCATTTCCTTCGGACCCGGCTCCGTCCTGCGCGACAGCGGGCAGGCGGCCATTCCCACCAGCCTTGCCGGCACCGAAGTGACCATTCAGTGAGGTCGTCCATGACCTTCTCCTCGATCAAGGCCTCTTTCAGGAACCGCAGGCGCTGCGACCGGGGGTTGACGCTGGTGGAGCTGATCGCCACCGTCACCATTGTCAGCATCCTGGCCCTGGGAGCCCTGCCCTTGACCAAGGTGGTGATTCAACGGCAGAAGGAGGTCGAGCTGCGGCGGGCCCTAAGAGAGATGAGAACGGCCATCGACCGCTACCATGACGCCGCCCTGGGCGGTCAGATCGAGATCAAGTTCGGCACCGATGGCTGGCCGCCCGACCTGGATACGCTGGTGGAAGGCGTGGATCAGCTCAACGCGGTCGACAAGCGGCTTCGCTTCCTGCGCCGCATCCCCACCGATCCCATGACGGGCGAGAAGGAATGGGGGCTGCGCTCCTCGCAGGACAGTTGGGATGCCACCAGCCACGGCGGCCAGAATGTCTACGACGTCTACAGCAGGAGCAACGGAACCGCCCTGGACGGTTCCAAGTACTCGGAATGGTAGGATGGGAATGAAACGTTGGAGTGAGGGCGAAGCGGCCCCGGGTCAGCCGGGAGGGAGGCTCGGGAGAAAGGGCTTCACTCTGATCGAGCTGATGATCGTGCTCACCATCGTGGCCATCCTGGTGAGCATTGCCCTGCCCATCGCCGACTCGGCCATTCTGCGCGCCCGTGAAGCCGTTCTGAAGAGCAACCTGCACACGCTGCGCACCCTCATCGACCACTACACCGCCGACAAGAGGAAGGCCCCCCAAACCCTGGACGACCTGGTGACTGCCGGTTACCTGCGCGCTCTCCCCAAGGACCCGATCACCAACGAGACCGACTGGCAGATCGTGATGGAAGACGCCTCCATGTTCCCGGACCAGCTCGAGCTGGGAATCTACGACGTCCGCAGCAATTCCGAGGCCATCTCCTCCGAGGGCACGGCCTACAGCGAGTGGTAGCCCCCCACGCAGGCGCCTCCTACGAGGCCCCGTCCTTCTACCGCACTACGCCCTCCAGCGGGCTACTGGCGGTGGCATAGAGCTTTCTGGGAATTCTGCCTGCCAGGTAGGCCAGCCGGCCCGCCCGGGTCGCCAGGTTCATGGCTTCGGCCATGGCCACCGCGTCATCCGCCTGGGCGATTCCGGTGTTCATCAGGACGGCATCGGCGCCCAACTCCATGGCCAGGGCGGTGTCCGAGGCGGTGCCCACGCCGGCATCCACGATCAGTGGAACCTCGGTAATCATCTCCCGCAGGATTTTCATGGCGGCCACGTTCTGAATTCCCATTCCCGAGCCGATGGGCGCTCCCAGCGGCATCACCGCTGCCGCTCCGGCATCGATCAGGCGCCGGGCGGTCACCAGGTCGTCGTTGGTGTAGGGAAGCACCACGAATCCTTCCTTCACCAGGATCTCGGTAGCCTCGAGCAGGCCCGCGTTGTCGGGGAAAAGGGTCTTTTCGTCTCCGATGACCTCCAGCTTCACCCAGTTGGAAAGACCGGCTTCCCGGCCGAGCCGGGCAGCCCGCACGGCCTCGTCCCGGCTGTAGCACCCGGCCGTATTGGGCAGGATGAAATAGCGGTCGGTATCGATCCAATCCAGCAGCGACTCCCGGCTGCGATCGGATAGATTCACCCGGCGCACCGCCACCGTCACAATCTCGGCGCCGGACTTCTCGTGGGCTTCCACCATCTGCGCAAATGATGCGTACTTCCCCGTCCCCACCAGCAGACGGGATGAAAACTCCCGTCCCGCAATGACCAGCTTGTCAGGTTTCATATCGGCCCCACCTAAGGAAACAGCTTCCAGGAACGATCGTCTCCAGCTCTTTTTGTCGGCCTCATTCTAGTGTAAAGCCGTCTCGATTGCATCGCGAAATTACCCCGGCGCCGACCTTGACCGGGGTTCTCCGCCGGGTTATGTTTACCTGCCGGCGAAAATCCCTGTCCTGCCTGAATCCCAGCGCGCGGCATTCCCTCGGACCTTGCCCGGATGAAGATCGGAACTCTCATCCTGCTGATTCTGTTACTGCTCTTCGCCTTCCCGGCGAGCCGGCCTACAGAGGAAAAACCCATGAAACCCACCCCGACTTCGGCTGCGGAACCCGCATTCACCAACCGCTTGATCCACGAGACCAGCCCCTATCTGCGGCAGCATGCCCACAACCCGGTGGACTGGTACCCCTGGGGAGAGGAAGCCCTTGAAAAGGCCAGGCGGGAGGACAAGCCGATTCTGCTCAGCATCGGATACTCGGCTTGCCACTGGTGCCATGTCATGGAGCGGGAGTCGTTCGAAAACGAAGCCATCGCCGAGGTCATGAACGCCCACTTCGTGAACGTCAAGGTCGATCGGGAGGAACGGCCCGACCTGGACACCCTCTACATGAACTATGTCCAGATGACCACCGGAAGCGGCGGCTGGCCCATGACGGTGTTTCTGACTCCCGACGAGATCCCCTTTTTCGGGGGGACCTACTTCCCTCCCGACGACCGCTTCGGACGCCCGGGATTCGGGCGCCTCTGCCAGGCGCTGGCCGAGGCCTATCGCGACAAGCGAGAGGAGATTGAAGCCCGGGGGCCCGAAATCCTGCAGCGCCTGGCGGCCATGAACACCCTGCCCGCGGGCGCCGCCAAGGTGACGGGCGCCAGCCTCGACCAGGCATTCGACCAGTTGGTCCCCCGTTTCGACCTGACCCACGGCGGTTTCAGCGGAGCGCCCAAGTTTCCGGGATCCATGAGCCTGACCTTCCTCCTGCGCCACTTCTCCCGGACCGGCCGCCGCGAAGGGAGCGAATTCGTGGCGCTGACCCTGGAGAAGATGGCCCGGGGGGGCATGTACGACCAACTGGGAGGAGGATTTCACCGCTACTCGGTGGATGAGCGCTGGCTGGTGCCCCATTTCGAGAAGATGCTCTACGACAACGCCCTGCTGAGCCGACTCTATCTCGAAGCCTATCAGCTCGACCCGCAGCCCCTCTACGCCAGGGTGGTGGAGGAGATCCTGGACTACGTGGTCCGAGAGATGCTGAATCCCGAGGGCGGCTTCTACTCGACCCAGGACGCCGACAGCGAAGGCCACGAGGGCAAGTTCTTTGTCTGGACTCCCACCGAGGTCGGAGAAATCCTCGGCGAAGAGGAAAGCAAGGCCTTTTGCCGGTATTACGACGTCACTGACGGGGGGAACTTCGAAGGGTCCAACATCCTGAACGTGCCCCGGCCGCTGGAACAGGTGGCCGGCGAACTGTCATTGACTCCCGCGGAGCTTGCCCGGACCCTTTCCGAGGCCCGGCAACGTCTGTTCCGAGAGCGGGAGAAGCGGATCAAGCCCCACCGCGACGAGAAGATTCTCACCGGCTGGAACGGCATGATGAGCGTCAGCTTCGTGGAAGCCGCGGTGGTCCTGCAGCGGGCCGACTACCTGGAGGTCGCCCGGCGCAATGCCCGCTTCCTGCTCGAGCATCTTTGCCGCGGGAACAGGATATTCCGCACCCACAAGGACGGGGTGTCCAAGCTGCCCGGCTACCTCGATGACTACGCCAACCTGGTGGAACACCTGCTGGCCCTCTACCAGGCCACCGGCGAGCGAGAGTGGCTGGACCAGGCGGTCCTCTACAACGACGCCATGCTGGAGCAGTTCTGGGACCGGGAGCAGACCATCTTCTTCCTCACCGGCAAGGAACACGAGCAACTGTTGACTCCGGTCAGGGACGCCTACGACAACGCCACCCCGGCCGGAAGCTCGGTGGCGGTATTCAACCTTCTCAAGCTGGCCATCCTGACGGGCAATCTCGAATATCGCACCATCGCCGAGACCAACCTCGAGACCATGCACCTTCCGCTGACCCGCTACCCCAACGGCTTCGGATACCTGCTGGGGGCCGCCGACTTCTACCTGGGCCCGGTCAAGGAAATCGCCGTGGTGGGCGATCCGGAGTCGGACGAGACTCAACGGCTGCTCGAGGTCGTTCACCGCAAGTTCCTGCCCAACAAGGTGGTGGCCCTGCTGGACCCCAACGACACCGACGGCGCTCGCGAGCTGCCCCTGCTGGAGGGCAAGACGCTGATCAAGGGCCGACCGGCCGCCTACGTCTGCGAGAACTACACCTGCAAGGCCCCGGTCACCGAACCCGGCCAACTGGAACTGGAGTTGGGCGGGGAACGGTGACGGGAGGAGGCACCACCCGGGAGCAGCAAGAGTGATGGGAGGTGGGCCCTCCCGGGAACGCGGGCGTCCCGCCCGCATGCACTGCCGTTGCGTAAAGCTCAGTTTCCCTGCGATGCGGCACCCGGCACGCCAGCGCGCCCCCCGGGAGCAGCAAGAATGATGGAAGGTGGGACCACCCGGGAGCGCGGGCGTCCCGCCCGCATACAC
>JAPPFQ010000508.1 GCA_028875135.1 Acidobacteriota bacterium | reverse complement strand
CCTTATTCCTGCAGACAGCCTTTCATCCACGGCACCACTTTACAACGCACAACGAAACGACCTTTGAGGGAGTCTCTCGCATTCTGCCAAGCCCATCTCCTCTACCCCCCTCGACCGGCAATCACGTCAGGGCTCTGCTTCGGCCGGGCACATGCCGTTGTCGGCGGTGGGGTGGGCGGCTGCTACATCGAAGACGTACTGAGCAGCTCGCGACGGCAGTGCATGCGGGCGGGACGCCCGCGCTCCCGGGTGGGCCTCCCCTTCCTGCCAGCCGGCTATCTTGACATCTCCCCATCCATTCCCTATTCTTGGCCTTCTTTCGGCGGCTGCGTCCGTCTCGCCGCTCGGCTTCCGATACGGGTTCCAACACTGGTTTCGACACTCGGTTGGTTACCCGCACCGCCCCCGCCATGCCCCACAGCGAGCCCTTCGTGTTCAATACGGAACGCCGGCTGGTGGTCTTGACCGGTCATAAGGCTCGCAATTTGCCGGAGCTGCTGGCCGTCATCAAGCAGATCTCGGGATCCTCCATCTTCTACCACACCCACGAGGAGTATTTCCTCTCGCGGCAGTTCGCCCGGCACGAGTTCTACAACGACTTCGCCCAGTGGATCTCGGAAGCGCTGCAGGAGGAGCCCCTGGCGGAAAAGCTGGCCGCCATCGACCTGCTCAGCTTCTCTTCCATCCGGCAGATTCGGGAGAGCATGGCGGCGGAGATTGTCGCCTTTCTGGAGAGCACGGGAGGCCGCGCCCGCGAGTGTCCTCCCGGGGACGAGTTTCACTTCTGCAGGGCCAAGAGCTTCGTGGTGCCGGCAGGAATCGTGGCTCGGGACCTGCCCGACTTCCTGAACCGGCTTCCCACGATCTCCAACACCTCCCTCTATTTCCATTTCTTCGAAGCCCGGCTCCGCCTGGAGCGTATGACCAACGATTTCTCCTCTTGGTTGAGCGGTATCGGACAGGAAGCCCTGGCGGACGAGATCGACAGGCTGAACCCCTATGCCATGACCCTGGACGAGTTGCGACACCGCATCATTCAACTGGGGAGAAGGCAACTGGGGGGCTGACATGGCCATCCGGCTGCAGGACTACGAGCCGATCGTCGGCCGGGAAGAAATCGCCGAGCTCGCCGCCTTTGCCGAGAGGGTCCGGAACAAGCGGCTGCAGAACATCAACTCCACCGCGGTCGGCGGCGGCGTGGCCGAGATCCTCACCCGGCTGGTCCCGCTGCTCGGCGAGCTGGGGATCGAGGCCACCTGGGACGTCATCAAGGGGGACCAGGCTTTCTTCAACATCACCAAGGCCTTCCACAACGCACTGCACGGGCACCCGGAGGAAATCACCCGGGAGATGCTGGACCACTTCCAGGCCAATACCGAAGCCAACCTCAAGAGCCTCGATCTGAACGGCGATGTTATCGTGGTTCACGACCCCCAGCCGGCTGGACTGATCCTCAAGAAAAGGGAAATCGGGCGCCGCTGGATCTGGCGCTGCCACATCGATGTCTCAACCCCCAATCCCAAGGTCTGGAACTTCCTCCGCCCCCTGGTCGATCAGTACGACGCCTCGGTCTTTTCCATGCCCGACTTTGCGCGCGACCTGGCGGTCCCCCAGTACATGGTCCCGCCTTCGATCGACCCGCTGAGCGACAAGAACAAGCCCCTGAGCCGGAGCGCTATCCAAGGTGTGCTGGACAAGTACGAGCTGGACAGCACCCGTCCGATCCTGACTCAGATCTCCCGCTTCGACCGGCTGAAAGACCCGCTGGGAGTCATTGCCGCCTACCGCCTGGTCAAGAGGAACCATGACTGCCAACTTTTGCTGGCCGGGGGCGGAGCCCCGGACGACCCCGAAGGCGAAGCGGTGTTGCAGGAAGTGCGGGAAGCGGCGGCCGGCGATCCGGATATTCACGTGTGCCTGCTTCCCCCGTTCAGCGACCTGGAGATCAACGCGCTGGTGCGCGGGTCCACCGTGGTGATGCAGAAATCGATCAAGGAGGGTTTCGGACTGACGGTGAGCGAAGCCCTCTGGAAGAAAAAGCCGGTGGTGGGAGGAAGCGTCGGCGGGATCAAGCTGCAGATTCTGAACGGAGTGACCGGTTTCTTGGTACACTCACCGGAAGGGGCGGCCCGGCGAACCATGCAACTGCTGGCCAACCCCGGACTGCGCCGGACCATGGGAGAGAACGGGCATCAGCACGTCAAGCAGAATTTCCTGTTGACCCGGCACCTCAAGGACTACCTGTTTCTCATGCTGTCGCTGGACCACCCGGATGAAGACATCGTCCAGTTTTACCAGTAATAATGCGTCGGGGCCGGCATCTCGGCAACCGCGCCGCTTTCCTGGAACGAATCCGATTGGATCCCAAGGAGATCACTGATGAGAAGAAACTGGGGATTGCTCGTTATTTTGGCGATTCTGTTCGGCCTGGGGCTGTTCAACGGAATCATCGGCCTGTGGATGGACTGGCTCTGGTTCGAGGAGACCGGCTATCCCGTGCTCTTCGAAAAGAGGATAGTCACCCAGTGGAGCTTGACGGGGCTTTTCGGACTCTTCTTCTTCATGGTGGTCCACGCCAGCGCCAAGGTGGCGCGCCGTCTGGCCGGCGATCAGCCGTCCTTCTCACCCGACAACCTGATTGAAATCCCCGAGGGCGTGGACCAGGTGTTCCGCAAGTTCCTGCTGGGCGGCACCATTTTCATCGCCTACATCGTGGGGAGCTGGGCGGGCACCAAGTGGGAGGTCTATCTCGCCTATCAGAATGCGGTGGCCTACGGCAACGCCGATCCCCTCTTTGACCAGGACATCGGCTTCTATTTCTTCAGCCTGCCCTTCTACCAGTTCATCTATCAGTTCGGGTGGGCGCTGCTGGTCTTTTCGGCCATCGCCGCCGCCGCGGTCTACCTGATTCAGGGGGGAGTCCAGATCACCCGGAGCGGCCCCCACATGATCACTGCGGCCCGTTTCCATATTCTCGGCCTGGTGGCCGCAATCCTGGCATGGCGATCCATTCACTACCACCTGGAAAAGTACAACCTCCTCTATTCCGACCGCGGCGTGGTCTACGGAGCCAGCTTCACCGACATCCACGCCCAGCTCCCGGTCCTGACCGTGATGATCATCGTCAGCCTGCTGGCCGCGGGTCTGGTGATGGCCAGCGCCTTCCGCAGCAAGTTCACCCTGGCCCTGGCCGGGATCGGGATTCTGCTGGGGGTGGGATTCGTTGGGAACCAGGGGTACCCCTACCTGATTCAGACCTTCGAGGTCGCTCCCAACGAGATCAGCAAGGAAAGTCCCTATATCGAATATGCGGTCAAGCACACGCGCATGGCCTACGGGATCGACCGGGTGAAAGAGGAAGAGTTCCCGGCCCTGGAGAACCTGACCGCCGAGACCCTGAAGCAGAACGAGCAGACCATGCAGAACATTCGGCTGTGGGACCACCAGCCGCTGCTCCAGACTTACGGCCAACTCCAGATCATCCGCCCCTACTACGATTTCGTGGACGTGGACAACGACCGCTACTGGATCGACGGGGAATACCGGCAGGTAAGCCTGTCTCCCCGAGAGCTCTCCTCCGAAAGCCTGCCCAGCCGCATCTGGATCAACGAGCACCTGACCTATACCCACGGTTACGGGATCTGCCAGGGGCCGGTCAACCAGTTCACCCAGGAAGGCCTCCCCACCTTCATGATCAAGGACATTCCCCCGGCTTCCGTCACCGACATCAAGGTCACCCGGCCGGAGATCTATTACGGGGAACTCTCCCACTCCTACTGCTTCGTCAAGACCCACGCCAAGGAGTTCGACTATCCCTCGGGCGACGAGAACGTATTCAACGACTACCAGGGAGAGGGGGGCATCCCGGTGGGCGGTTTTCTGCGCAAGCTGCTTTTCGGCCTCTATTTCAAGGAACCCAAGATCATCCTCTCGAGCGACATCCACGCCGGAAGCCGACTCATGTATGACCGCGCCGTGTCGACCCGCCTCCGCAACCTGCTGCCCTTTCTCCGTTTTGACAGCGACCCCTACATGGTAATTTCGGATGAGGGCAGACTCTTCTGGATCGTCGACGGATATACGGTCAGCAGTTTGTTCCCCTATTCCCAACCGGTCCGGGGCCTGGGAAACTACATCCGCAACGCGGTCAAGATCACCATCGACGCCTACAACGGCACGGTCAAGCTCTACGTGAACGACCCCGAGGACCTTCTGATCAAGGTCTACTCCAGGATCTATCCAGGCGTCTTCCAACCCCTGGAGGGAATGCCCGAGGACCTCAGACAGCACCTGCGCTACCCGGTGGACCTGTTTCGCGTCCAGGCCAACATCTACGCCACCTACCACATGACCGACCCTCAGGTCTTCTACAACAAGGAGGACCTGTGGCGCATCCCCACCCTGTCCCAGCAGGAGGGCGCCACCCCCCTGGAGCCCTATTACACCATCATGAAGCTCAACAGCGAGGCGGCGAAGGAAGAGTTCATCCTGATGATTCCCTTAACCCCCGCCCGCCGGGAGAACATGATCGCCTGGATGGCCGCCCGCTGCGACGCCCCCAACTACGGCCAACTGGTGGTCTACAGGTTCCCCAAGCAGCGGCTGGTCTACGGCCCCTCCCAGATCGTGGGCCGCATCAACCAGGAAGCCGAGATCTCGCAACAGCTCACCCTTTGGGGGCAGGGCGGCTCCTCGGTCATCCGGGGAAGCCTGCTGGTGATCCCGGTGGAGGAATCGGTCCTCTACATTCAACCCCTCTACCTGGCGGCCGCCTCCGACCGCAGCCTGCCCGAGCTCAAGCGGGTGATCGTGGCCTACGGCAACCAGATCGCCATGGAAGAGACCCTGGATCTCTCCCTGGCCAGGATCTTCGGCGGCGCCGTGAGTCCCGCCGCCGCTCGAGTGGCGGAGGCCAACGGCCGCCCGCGGGAGCAGGAATCGGTTCAGTCTCTCATCCGGGATGCGACTGAAACCTACAACAGGGCTCAATCGGCCTTGAAGCAGGGGGACTGGGCCCGCTACGGGGAGGAGACCCGACGCCTGGGAAACATTCTGCAGAGGCTTCGCCAGCGACAGTAGACAGCGCGGAAAGAAGCTATCCCCGGGAGGGCGACTTCCAGTCCGGAGGCACGGTCTTGAAGTGCAAATCCCGTTGGGGGAAGGGAATCTGGACCCCGTGCTCCCGGAACTTCTCGTAGATGGCGAGGTTGAGCTGGCCGAAGAAGACACCGCGGCGATGAAGCATTCGGGTCGTCCAGACCCTGAGCTGGAACTCCAGGGCGCTGTCGGCAAAGGCCCAGAAAACCACCCGCGGTGAGGGTTCCTTCAGGACATTTTCGTTCTCCTCGGCAACCTCCAGCAGGAGCCGCTCGACCTGGCGCGCGTCGGAGCCGTAAGCCACCGAAACGGGTATCCGAAAGCGCACCCGTTGGTCCCCGTGGCTCCAGTTGATCACGTTGAAGGAGGTGAAGCTGGAATTCGGAATGATGATGTCGATGTTGTCGTTGGTTCGCACCGTGGTGGCCCGGGCCGCAATGTGCACCACGTGCCCGTGGACCTCGCCCACTTCGATGCGGTCCCCCACCTTGATCGGCCGCTCGAAGAGAATGAAAAATCCGCTGATCAGGTTGTTGGCAATGTTCTGCAGACCGAAGCCGACCCCCACGCCCAATCCCGCAGCCACCACCCCCAGCATGGTCAGATCCACCTGGGCGGCTCTCTGAAGCAGGAACAGGAACCCCAGGGTGACGATCAGGTACTGGGCCGAGGTCGCCACCGCGTGTCGGACGCTCAGGTCCATGGGGGTCTTGTTGAGGATGTAGTTGAGCAGCAGGCGGCGAACTCCCCGGGCCAGCAGCGCAATCACCACGATGGCCGCCACCAACTCCAGGAGGTCGCTGATCTTGAATTCGGTCTTCCCCGGGACAATGGATTTGTCGAAAAACCCTCCCAGCTGGGAAAGCCCCTGGGACAGCAGTTCCAACATTTTGGTGGTGAGAAACCGGGTCTGAGGAATGGCCGCCAGCACCCCCGAAGCCACCGCGACCCATACGGTCAGGCTGAGCAGGATGAACGCCCAGTCCAATCCGCTGTGCAGCATCGGGCCGAAGGGGTGTTCCCTTCGAACCACGTCCTTCAGGCGGCGTCGCACCCGGCGGAAGAGGACCTGGGCCGCCACGGCTACCAGCACCATCAAAATGGTGGCAAGCAGTCTCCATTCCTGATCGAACATAACGCCCAGCCTCCTTCAAGGGCTCAACGTGATCCTGACCGGCTTCAACCCGTGTTCCTCACCGGGCCGTTCCATACATTATAGAAGATCAGTTTAGTTCAGGTCCTATTTGGCCATCTGTTAAAGTAGGAACCTATGCCAGTCAACAACGACCCCGGGGCAACCGAACAGGTCGGCAAGAGGCAGGTTAACGGCATTCTGGGGGGCTTGAAGGAGGCCTATCCGGAGGCCGAGTGCGCTCTGAGACACGCCAACCCGCTGCAACTGCTGATCGCGACCATCCTGTCGGCCCAGTGCACCGACAAGAGAGTCAACCTGGTGACGCCGGATCTTTTTCGCAAGTATCCTTCGGCGGAAGCCTTTGCCCGCGCCTCTCTGGCAACCCTGGAGCGGATGATTCATTCCACCGGATTCTTCCGCAACAAGGCCAAGAACATTCGGGAAGCCTGCCGCCGCCTGGCGAAAGACCACAACGGGCAGGTGCCGCAATCCATGGAGGAGCTTCTTCAACTTCCCGGAGTGGCCCGCAAAACGGCCAACGTTGTGCTTGGAACGGCGTTCGGGGTGGCTTCAGGGGTGGTGGTCGACACTCATGTCTTCCGGATTTCCCGACGGCTCGGCTTGACCCGGGCGAGGACCCCGGAAAAAGTCGAGCAGGATCTCATGGCCGCGATTCCTTCCGGGGAATGGATCAACTTTTCCCACCGCCTCATTCACCACGGCCGCCGGATCTGCAGCGCCCGCAATCCGCAGTGCAGCCTGTGCGCTCTGGAGCCCCATTGCCGGAAGGTGGGGGTCGACTAGGCCGGACTGTCCTGCACCGCCCGTCGAAGGAGTCGATTCTCCAGCATGTGGAGCCCGATCAGCGTCTTGGCATCCTGGATCTGTCCGGAGCGGGCCATTTCCAGAGCCTGGCTCAAGGACACCCAGCAGGCCTGAATGTCCTCATCTTCCTGCGGGACGCCGTAAACGCCCAGGGATTGCTCCGGATCCACCAGGGTGCCCAGGAAGAGATGCACCTTGTCGGAGCAGCCTCCGGGGCTGAAATAATACTCCGCCAGCAACTCCAGTTCCGCCAGCTTCAACCCCGTCTCCTCCCGAACCTCCCGGCGAGCCACGGCCTCGATGGACTCCCCCTTCTCCTGGATTCCCGCCACGCATTCCGTCACCCAGCCCTCTCCGGTGCGGGCGTGCACCGCATAGCGAAACTGGCGGATCAACAGAACCCGATCCCGACCGGCGTCGTAAATCATCACCGCCGCCACATCCCCGCGGTGGTAGCGGAAACGCCGGACGGCGCCGCTCATCTCCCCACTGAACTTTTCGAATGCGAGGTCGGCGCTTTCAATCCGAATGAAGCCGTCGTACTCCAAACCCGTTTGCTTGATGTGAACTCTCACGAACCTGGCCTCCCTCCTTGCCTCAGATGCCCGCGGCCCTCCTGATCCGATCTCCAATGGCGGCAACTTGCCGCTCGACACCGTCCACCCTCGACATCACCATGTGGGCCTGCGGCGGGGCCGGCTGGACTATCCGGTGGTGCTTGGG
>JAPPFQ010000214.1 GCA_028875135.1 Acidobacteriota bacterium | reverse complement strand
GTGCCGGCATCGACGCCCTGGAATACCACACTCAACGCGGGCCCGCCCATGCCGCCTTTGGGTATCTTGGTCTCAATATCGAGGATTTCCTGCTTTCCGGCGAGCCGCCCAGCCCGGTCGAGCGCACCTACCTGACCACCGGTATCCTGGAAGCCGCCATGATCTCCCGGAGCCAGGGCGGGCGCAAGATCTCCACCCCCCACCTGGCCAAGATCGCCTACCAGCCGGTAGGCAAGGTGCGCAGGCCCGCCGGGACGCGGCCTTCGGGGGCCAGCGCCGCCGACTGGACCACCCTGGTCCCCGGCGCCACACCGGCCGCCCCCTCCATCCCCATCGGACGAGACGGCACGGTCCGCGGGCCTCGTCCGGCCGACCCAAACGCCGAACGGTGACCTCCCTTGTCCGAGAACGTCCTGACCACGCCTGACCTGATCGTCTTCTTTGGATCCCTGGCGGCCGTGCTGGCCATCGGCCTGTGGGCCAGCCGCCGGGAGGAGACCTCCGAGGACTTCTTCCTGGCCGGCCGCAACACCCCCTGGTGGGGGGTGGCCGGGTCCATTTTCGGCAGCAACGTCAGCGCCAACCACATGGTGGGGATGATGGGGATCGGGTTCAGCGTGGGTTTCGCCCAGGCCCACTTCGAGCTCGGAGCCATCGTGGGGTTGATGCTGCTCTGCTACGGCTTCCTGCCCGTCTACCGGCGCCTCAAGGTCTACACCCTCTCCCACTACCTGGGAGCCCGCTATGACGAGCGCAGCCGCCTCTCCTATTCGCTCATCATGGTGGTGCTGATGGCCGTCATCCAGATGGTACCGGCGCTCTACATCGGCTCGCGCTCGGTCTGCGTTCTGCTGGGCGGCGACGCCGTCAGCCGGGTGGCGGTGACGGCGGCGGCGGAATCCGGCGGGCCTTCCGGTTCAGTTCTTCCCGCCGAGACGGAAGGTTCCCTTTCCGGCCAAGAGTTGTCCCGGCAGGGTCGGGCCAAGCTCAACGTGAACCCCTTCTACTACGCCTTTTTCGTGATCGCCCTGGCGGCGGTCTCGGCCAGCTACACCATCTGGGGAGGATTGAAGGCCGTCATCTGGACCGACGTGATCCAGTCGGTCCTGCTGCTGGGGGCGGGGATTCTGCTGGCTTTTCTGACCTTCAGCCAGGTCGGCGGCTGGGATTCCATGATGGCCCTGGACCGGCAAGGGGCCGGCAAGATGCATCTCTATCTGCCCGCCAGCCACCCCGAGCTGCCCTGGACGGGCGTGCTGACGGGGCTGATGGCCCTGCACTGCTTCTACTGGGGAACCAACCAGTTCATCGTGCAGCGGACCCTGAGCGCTCGCAGCGACCTGGAGGCCCGCTGGGGGATTGTGGTGGCCGGATTCCTGAAGATGCTGATCCCCTTCTTCGCCATCGGAACCGGCGTGGCGGCCTTCTACCTGTTTCAGACCCGGCTGCCGGACCGCACCATCGCCCCCGATACGGCCTTCACCGAGCTGGTCAAGCTGGTGATCCCGCTGGGCACCGGCGTGGTCGGCCTGATCATGGCCGGCGTCATCGGGGCCATTCTCTCCTCCATCGACTCCATGATGAATTCCGCCGCCACCCTGGTTGCGGTGGACGTCTACAAGCGGCACCTGAACCCCAGGGCCGACGAGCGCCGCATGATCCTGGTGGGCCGGCTCTGCATCCTCTTCTTCGTGGTGCTGGCGGCGCTGATGGCCATCTTCGTGCTCGATCCCAACTCGGAAGAAAACTTCTTCCTCCAGATCGTTCAGTACGGAAGCTACCTGATGCCCGGCCTGCTGGTGGCTTTCCTGCTGGGGATGTTCTGGAGGCGCAGCACTCCGGCGGCCGGCTTCGCCACCATCCTGGGCGGGATCTTCTATTCCTGGCTGGTGGAGTTCGCCTACAACGCCTACCACCTGAGCCATCCGGGCGTCTCACACACTTTCGGATCGGAGCTCAACTTCTTTCACCGGGTGGTGCTGGTGATCCTCCTGTGCGCCGCAACCCAGGTCCTGGTCAGTTGGACCAGCAGGCGCGACCCCGACAAGGAAAAGCTGGTCTGGACCGACCTCACCGGCCATTCATCCCGGGACCTCTCCCGAATCGCCTACGGCCTGCTGGTCTCCATCGCCTGGTTCGCGCTGCTCGGCTGGTGGGTCTACCGGGAGACGCTGAGCCCGGTTGCGGCGGCTTGGCTGGGAGCCGCCTGGACCCTGGCATTGTTCTGGGTGGGCATGGGGAAAGGGAAGGGTGGCCCGACCGGGTTTCAGGGCGTGATGGGGAAGCTGCGGGATGATCGCTTCTGGGCCGGAGTCCTCTGCGCCTCGGCCGTGTTTCTGATGTATGTCTTCTTCTGAGTCTTCTGGAGGGGGTTTCCAGTAAGCCGCGAAGCGGCGGCAGCGGGTGATCGTGGTCTGGGGCGGTGTTTCTTTGGAGAAGCGATGCCTTGCCGAACGGGTGCTTTCTATTCGCCGCATTCGCGGCTGGGTTGGCGCGGGACCCATACGACCCCGGGTTGACACCCGGGGCTACCCTGAGCCGCAGCTTCGCAGCTCTATGAGGATGGCCCGCAGGTGGCGTCTCGCCGCGCAACCCACGTCAACCGCTGCATTCGCAGCTCTCCCCGAACCCACAACACTGCAAGGGGAAACGTGCTTTTCTATTTAGAATAGTGCCCCGGGCCAGAGCCCGGGGGGCATCGGAAAGCGTCACATAGGGGAGTAGAGCCGCGAAGCGGGGACAGCATTTAGCCGTCGGTGTAGGCCGGGCTTGGGTCGGGCGATAGCCCGGGACGAGCCATTGGGAAACGTCTGCCGCCCTCTGAAGTCCCGGCCGATTTAGCTCTTCACCCTCAAATAGGTCTCCAGCCACTGGGCCATTCGCTGGAAGGCCTGGGGCGGCAGGGTGTGCCCCTTGCCGTGGTTGTAGATACCCAGCCGCGCCGGTGAGCCATACAGCCGGTAGACCTTGAGCGCCTCTCGGATAAAGGGCCAACTGCGATCGCCGTCGGCCGCGTGGCGGCCCGATTCTCCGGCCAGCAGCAGGAAGGCCCGGGGCGCGGTCAGAGCCAGGAGCTGGTGGTGGTTCAGCTTGAAATCGGGGCTGCGGATGCCGGGACCCAGGAACCAGGGGTCGTGCCAGTTGGTGAAGCTGAAGTCCATGCCCGCTTCGCTGGCCACCGTCGCCTTCACTCTGTCGTCGAAGGCGGCCAGGTAGAGCGATTCGATGGCCCCCAGGGAGTGGCCCGCCGCGCCGATGCGGGTGGCATCCACCTGGGGCAGGCTCGCCAGCAGATCCACCCCGCGCATGGCGTCCCAAAGCATCTTGTGCATGCAGAGAGCATCGGGGTGGCGTTGCTTGAAGCGCGCCATGGCCTCCAGGAAATTTCCGGCGTCCTGCCACAGGAAGCAGCGCGGGCAGAAGACCACCAGCCCCCGTCGAGCCAGCTTCAGGCCGATCTGCTGCTCCTCGGGGCCGTTGACCCCCGCCACCAGGTCGATGGTGAGGCTGCTGGTCTGGTGCATCACCACCACCCCCGCCCGCCGGTTCCGCTCCGAGGCCGCCGCCGGCGCCAGCAGGTAGCCCTCCACCCGAACCCCGGCCTCGGCGTTGTAGCGCACCAGTTGCCGCACCAGGGCGCCGTCGAGCTCTTCCTCCTCCAGGACCTCCATCTCGAGCGGCGGCCTGTCGGCCGGCATGGGGCCCAGGAACCGCATCCAGTCCCGCCGGATCCTCTTGCGTTCGGATTCCCATTGGGCTCGTGAGCGGATCGGTGCTCCGCCCGGACCGACCAGCAGGGGAGGCAGATCGGGAGCTTCCGGAGGCAGCCTGGAGGGCGGCCTCTGCACCTCCTCCAGCCACTCCACCTCACCGGCCCCGGCCCGGCCGGACTTCGACCCCCAGGCCAGTCCGGCAAGGACCGCCGGCGCGGCCGCCACGAACCTCCGGCGGGAAACCCCGCGATCCGCCCCGCTCGCCGGTTCAAGAACCTTCATGACTGCATCTTTCCTGTATCCGAGAAGTGGGCGGATTGCGGAGGCATCCCGGAAGATCATCGCGATTCTGCCCGTTCGTCGAGGAGGGATTGAAGGGTCCGTCCTTCAGGATCGGGCGACCTTGCGTCGCTCCAGAAAGAAGCAGGGAACTCGCCGGATCCGAGTCGGATCAGACCGGCTTTTTCCAGTTCCCGCAGGTGAGGTGGCCACACCGGATCCTCCCGGGACAGGGGAACGAGTTTGGCCACGGCTTTACCCCGGTCGGTAACCAGGACTTCTTCGCCGGTGCGGACGATGCGAAGGTAGTGGCTGAGCAAGACTTTGAGTTTAGAGATAGACGCAGTTTCCATACCAATGCTCCCACATGGTTACTTGACCAATACAGTCAGATAGAAATGGTCCTCAAGTCAAGTAGAAGCCTGTTCACCCCTGTGCTGGAGCTCTCTGGCTCGACTCGACACCGTCAGTTGAAAAGAAACAAAGTCGATCTATACTTGATCATGCATATTCGAGCGCATTTTGCACAAGAACAACACGTGGCAGCCTACTCGTTACCTCGCCGTTGCCTGCTTTACATAGCACTACTTCTCACCGTGGCCTGCGCTCAACCCGAAACCGCCAGCCAACCGGCCGATCCCGCTCCCGGCGCTCCGACCGGGCTGGCCGATCGACTGACGGCCAGGGGCGCGGAGGTTCAGGCGGACGGGGAAGGCCACATCACCCTGCTCAACCTCTACTGGACCGATCTGACCGACGAGGATCTCACACTCCTGGGTGGTCTGGACCGCCTTCGGACGCTGATTATGCCGGTCCGGGCCACCACCGAAGGGCTTCGCCACCTCAAGGGCCTCACCGCTCTGGCCGAACTCTACCCTCCCAACGAAATCACCGATGAAGGCCTGGCCGGCCTGCGCCACCTCCCCAACCTCAAGGAACTGTTTCTCTACGGATCGAAAATCACCGATGCCGGTCTGGAGCATTTCAAGCCGCTGCAGCAGCTCGAGTTCCTGGGCATTCAACACACCCGGGTGACCGGCTCCGGACTGGTCCACCTGCAAGGCTTGGCCAATCTGGCCTGGCTCGACCTCTCCTACACCCGGATCGGCGACCCGGAACTGAAGCAGTTGGCGAAACTCTCCCAGCTCAAGGCCGTGGGCCTCTACGGCACCCGCGTCTCCCCCTCCGGCATTCTCAAGATCCAGGCGGTTTTGCCCAACTGCACGGTTCTCTACCGCTGATTCGGTCCCGGCCGGAGAATCGAGTCGAGGCGCCGGGACCATCCACGGGATCGGCTACACCGCTCCAGTGGCAGCGACGTTTCCAACGGAAGTGGGCGAAAGGAGTTCGTTCAGGTAGGGATTATTGTTGCATATCCCATTGCGGAAGTGTGATTGGCAACAATTCCAGGCCGTCCCACTCTGCCCACGGCTATTGGCCACCGCAAGAGAAGCAGTACCGGTCGGGTGGCTCCCTTTCGTTGCCCCGCCTCAACTCCTCAGGAAATGCGATTCCCGGGGCGCCTGGTAGCTGATCCCCAGGTGGGGGGTGTCCAGCCTCTTGCCTCCCTGGCCCAGGGAATGGACTCCGGCTGTCACCAGGCCGGAGGTGAGCAGCGTGCGCTCCACCGGGTAGGGAGCCTTTCCCGTCAGGATCATCTCTTCCACCTTGTGCATCAGGGCCGCTATGAAGACCACGTTGGGGACGGGTGAGAGATAGAACAGCGTGGAGAGGGGCTCGGGCTGGCCCTTGAGCCGGACGGCAAAGGTGAAGTCGTCCACCAGGCCGTTCATCAGCATCATGGTGGCTTTCAATCCATCGGTGTGCTGGTAACGGTAGACCACCGGCTTCTCGACCCATTGCCGGATCTGCTCCGGGGTGGGGTAGCGATGATTCACGGTTTTCGCCTGGGTCAGGGTGAGGCTGCGGCAGAGGCAGGCGGAGAAGAGTTGCGGGTCCCAGCCGCCGCCATCGAAAGAGCCCTTCCCCATGGCTTCCCAGACCGGTTCCCCACGGATGGCGTGAAGCCAGTCCACTCCGGTCTCGCCGCCCCGCCGGCGCTCCACCATGCACTGGATGGTTTCCAGGGCGTGGAAGTCGTAGCTGTCCACCCCGCCGATGGACACGCACATGACTTCCTCGATCTCGGCGCCATAGGGCATTTCGAAGGAGGGTATCCTCCAGGTGACCGGCAGCGAGGACCCGGCCAGAAAGGGGAACCCCATGGCATGGGCCGTATCCACCATCTCCTTGGACCACTCCCATTTCCAGGACAGGTGCTTGTCGTTGAAGACGGGGACGCTTCGGCCGTCCTGCTTGAAGACCTCCACGATCTCCTTGAAGAATTCGTAGCGGGGATAGAGCGTCTGTCCCAGTTCGTTGCGCGGATATCTCCCGTGCTCCCCGATCAGGAGCACCCCATCCACGTCCAGCTTGTCCCCGCCGCAGCGCAGGCTCTCGGCGATGGTGGGGTAGATGGGGAAGCCGAACTCCTGCGAGCGGGCGCGGCTCAGGTCATTCTCCGGAAACTGGTCCACGTAGGTCGATACCAGTTCGAGGGGGGACCGATGCCAGCGCCCCTCCACGGGATATCCCACCAGGAAACGCTCTCCCATGTGCCAGGCGTGGGAAGGGTACCGCCACTCGGTGGTGACCATGGCCAGCCGCCTGGGCTTGGCGGTCTCTCCCCGGAGCAACGGGGGGATCGCCAGACTGCTCCCCAGGGCGCCCAAAAAGGTGCGTCGATCGATCATGAGCTTTCTCCTTTGAATCGAAATCCGGTCTGACAGGTCCGCTGGTTCTCAGTGTCCTGCCGCAATTCCTAGGGGCTGGTGAAGCGGTGCAGGGTGGCGGCTTCCATGGCCTCCCAGTCCACCTCCACACCCAGACCCGGACCGCCGGGCGCCGACACCATCCCGTCCGGCCCGGTCCGGATCACATCCTTCATTCCAAACTCGTAGGGTTCATAGGGGACGGCCTGCTCGAAATAGGTGCAGAGGTTGAAACCCAGCATGAGATGCAGGTTGGCCGCCGAAACCAGCGTGTTTCCCCACGACATCACCTCGCACTTCATGCCGGCGGCCTCCACCAGCGCCATGGCCTTGCGGGCCGGCGTCAATCCGCTGCAGACGGTGACGTCGGTACGGGCCCGGCTCCAGGCCTCCCTGCGCAGAGCTTCCTGAAAGGCGGGCAGGTCCTGGATCCAGTTCCCGGACGGCACGATGGGGATCTCCACCCGGCGGGTCAGCCTGCGATAGCCTTCCAGGTCGTAGTCCATCAGCGGCGCCTCGAACCAGGTAAACTCCAGGGCCTCCAGCTCCCAGGCCACCCGCAGCGCGCTGTCCCAGTCGTAGTTGTTCTCCACGTCCAGCATCAGGGCCAGCCGGTCCGGAGCATGTCTCTCGCGGACAGCCCGAGCCAGCTCCAGGTCCCTGTCGGGCACGCACCAGCAGTGGAACTTGACGGCCCCGAACCCCTGCTCCAGCAGTTGGTCCACGAAGTCCAGGTAGGCGCCAACGTCCTCCAGCATGGGCGTGCTGGCGTAGGAGGGAATCCGCCGGCGGGCCCCGCCCAGGAGCTGGTAGATCGGCAGATCGGAGGCTTTGCCCAGCAGGTCCCACAGCGCGATGTCCACCACCGCCAGGGCTCCGGGGGCCAGGGGAAAGACGCGAGACCAGAGGCTCCGCCACAGGGCCTCGCGTTCCCGGGGGTCATGGCCGATCAGAGCCGGAATCAGGTGGCGGAGCGTCTCGGCCGTGTAGCGGTCGTGAGCGTAGGAGGTGTAGTTGGACACTCCTGCAA
>JAPPFQ010000558.1 GCA_028875135.1 Acidobacteriota bacterium | reverse complement strand
TTTTCGACCTACGCCACCTGGTGGATTCGCCAGGCCATCACCCGCGCCATCGCCGACCAGGCCCGGACCATTCGTATTCCCGTCCACATGATCGAGACGATCAACAAGCTGATCCGCACCTCCCGCAGCCTGGTTCAGGAATACGGACGCGAGCCGACCTCGGAGGAAATCGCCGCCAGGATGGACATTCCGGTGCAAAAGGTGCGCAAGGTCTTCAAGATCGCCCAGGAACCCATTTCACTGGAAACTCCCATCGGGGAAGAGGAGGATTCCCACTTGGGCGACTTCATCGAGGACCGGCAGGTCGTGTCCCCCGCGGAAGCCGTCATCAACATCAACCTGAAGGAGATGACCGAGAACGTCCTGCAGACGCTGACTCCCCGAGAGGAGAAGGTCATCAAGATGCGCTTCGGCCTGGATAACGGAAGCGATCACACCCTGGAAGAGGTGGGACAGAACTTTGCGGTTACCCGCGAGCGCATCCGCCAGATTGAAGCCAAGGCTTTGCGAAAGCTGCGTCATCCTTCTCGCAGCCGAAAATTGAGACCCTTTATGGATGGCTCCACCCAGGAATAGGCCGGTGGACCTTCCCTGTTTTCCAGTTCGGGCCCATAGCTCAGTTGGTTAGAGCCGCCGGCTCATAACCGGCCGGTCGTAGGTTCGAGTCCTACTGGGCCCACCATACCTCCCCGACAGATTCATTCATGCATCCGGAAATAGAAAAACTCATCGAGCTTCAAGGGCTTGAATCTCGAATCCGGCATGCCGGCGGCAGGCTCCGGCAGCTTCCCCGGGAGATAGCCGCCATGGAGGAGCAATTGGGTGCAACCAGGAGCCTGCTGGACCGACAGCAGGCTGAACTGGATCGGATTGCCGCCGAGCGGCGTCAGCTCGAAGGGGAAATACAGATCGTCGAAGACAGGATTTCCAAGTACCGCTCCCAGCTTTCCGATGTGAAGACCAACGAACAATACAAGGCGCTCCTGCACGAAATTGACTTTCACGGTGAGCGAATCGGCAAGATGGAGGACGAGATCCTGCTCAACATGGAAAAGGAGGAGGGTCTGCGGGAGGAACGGCTACTGCTGGAGCAGCAGCTTCAGAAGGAAAGTGCTGAGGTCGATCGGGAAAAGCAGGCGGTGCAAAAAGAGATCGAGGAGACCCAAATCGAGTTGGACCGCCACCAGCGAGAGGCCGGCGCCCTGATCGCCTTGATTGCCCCGGAGGTTTACGGCATCTATCGCAAGATAGCCACGGTGCGCAAGGGTGTGGCTCTGGCTCGAGCCGAGGAGAACTGCCAGGGCTGTCACGTGCGGATTCGCCCCAGTGTGCTCGGTCAGGTCATGGCTGGGAAGCAGATCGTTCACTGCGACAGTTGCGACCGCTTTCTCTACTGGGAGCCGGACGCATCCCCCGCATCGAATTAAAAGGAGGACGGCAGTTGAAGTGCCTGGTGGCCTACGTCGATGGCGGATCGCGTGGAAATCCCGGACCCGCGGGCTACGGGGTTCACATCCTGGATGGGGAGGGCAAGGTTCTGGCGAACCTCTCAGGATGCCTGGGAGTCCGCAGCAACAACTACGCCGAGTACGCGGGTCTGATTGCGGCGCTCGACTATGCCCTTGCCAACCGTTTCGAGACAGTGACCGTCTTTGCCGATTCGGAGCTCATGGTGAGGCAGATCGTGGGAGTCTACAAGGTCAGGAGTCCCAACCTCATTGGTTCCTTCCGGCAGGCTCGCGCCCTGATTGGCCGGCTCAAGGCATTCTCCATCCGGCACATCCCTCGTTCCCGCAATGGGGTGGCCGACCGCCTGGCCAACCTGGCCATGGACAAGCAGGCCGGCAGGACGTGACTATCGGACGAACTGCAGGGGTTTGGTTTCAGCGATCAGGTTCATCTCCCGGGCCAGCCGGTAGAAGTGCAGCAACCCGTCCAGGTTTTCCTCGTCCAGTGAGTAATCGATGTACCGGGTAAGGTAGGAGCGAATCTGCTCGGTGGGTATCCGTAGTTGGCAAGATTGCCGGCGGACAATGTCGTCCAGGTGGGCCTTACCATAGCGGTAGGACTCCTCGAAGGGGGAGCTGTCCTCCAGTCCGCTTTCCGCTCGGCAGGCCCAGAAGGCAAACACGAAGGGCTTGCCGGTTTCCTCCAGCCATGCTTCCGCCAGATCGTATCGGTACAGGCTGGCGGTATCGGCGGTCAGAGCGGCGTCGCCGATCAAAAGGGCAGCGTCATGCCGGCGCAGCATGGATGCCAGTTCCGGCTCATGGGAGTAGAAGGTCGGATCAAGTTGATTTCTCATCCGGAGCAATATGCGGAGGAGGATCACCGAGGTTCTCGAAGACCTGTCCAGGGCAACGCTCCTGATCCGGGACCACGGCACTTTGCTGACCAGCAGGACGCTTCGGACGCTTCCCTTGGACGCCACTGATAGATTGGGGATGATTCTGAGGTCCGGGATGCGTTGGTAGGCGATGGCGGGAATCAGACCGATATCGACCGATCCGGCCGCGATCTTGTCGGCGCACAGCGCGGGCGGCGAGAATTCCAGCTCGAACCGGTCTTTCGGCCGGTTTTGCATAAAGCCCCAGGACAGAGGCAGCGAATTGGCGTAGCAGACGATGGCGAGCTTGAGTTTTCTCACACGCACATTTTAGCTCCTTTCAGGAAGCTCGGGAAGCGGCGATCTTGGACCGGGAACGCGGCCAGCCGGCGGGAAAACGGTCCGAAATTGGCCCGCATTTCTCGCCGGGCCGCTGGATACATTCCGAATGATTGTTCTTTCTCAGCGGCTTGTCGCTCCGCTTGGAGGCCCTTTGGGCAGAGATTGCTCCACTAGTTCACCTTTCCGGTAAGAAATACGGACAGGTGATCCAGGTCCCACACGTCAGCTATGGCCGCTGCTCCAAGCGAGTTCCCGGGTGGTAATTGTTGTCAAGAACAGCTATACTGTTTGCCCCTTGATCGGGCTCAGCCCGAAAGCGGCGATCAACAGGACCTCTGTTAGTAATCCTTCCAAGGTCTCGCCTCAAACGAATCCCTCTTACCCTTGACTGTTGTCCGGGTCGGAAACTACGGCCCTGCCGGACAGGATCTGCCTGTGCGCGTATGGCGGAGAAAAAACATTGCTATCCAGTTCCACCTCTACTGCTTCGACCGGTTTCGACCGGTTCGAACTCCATGAATCCCTGGTTCGCGGCATTCGCCGCATCGGCTTCGAGAAGCCCTGGCCGATCCAACAGGAGACCATTCCCGCGGGTCGCGCCGGTCGCGACGTGCTGGGCCTGGCTCACACCGGCACCGGCAAGACGGCGGCCTTTGCGCTGCCGCTGCTCGACCGGCTTCTCGAGGTGCGCCGCCCGGACCCTCGAGCTCTGGTGCTCGCTCCCACACGGGAACTCGCCACTCAGATCGCGGCTGAGATCCGCACCCTGTCCAAGTTCACACGCCTCAAGACCATCACGGTCTATGGCGGCGTTTCGACGCGCAACCAGATCAACTCGCTACACCGGCAAACTGATATCATTGTGGGCTGTCCGGGACGCGTGCTCGACCTTCTCGGGCAGCAAGCGCTCCGCCTCGGCCAGGTAGAAACGCTGGTCCTCGACGAAGCCGACCACATGTTCGACATGGGATTCCTGCCCGACATTCGCAAGATTCTTGCTGCGATGCCCGAGCAGCGCCAGAACCTGCTGTTTTCGGCCACCATGCCGAGAGAGATTCGTCGACTGGCGGACGATTTGTTGACGAATCCCCACGTGGTCGAGCTGGCCGGCACAGCTCCGGTCGCCACCGTGGATCACGGACTGTACATGGTCGGGGAAGGCCGCAAGAGAGTCCTGCTCGAACACCTTCTCACCGGCGACGATTGCGACTCGGCCATTGTTTTCACTCGAACGAAGCACCGGGCCCGGCGATTGGCGCACCAGTTGAGCCGGGATGGACACCGGGCCGTAGGTCTTCAGGGATCCATGTCCCAAGCCCAGCGCGATAGCGCCATGAGCGGGTTCCGCGCCCGCCGCTTCAATATCCTCGTAGCCACCGACATTGTGGCTCGAGGCATAGACGTCAGCGGCGTTTCCCACGTGATCAACTTCGATGTGCCCAACACTCCGGAAGCCTACACCCACCGCCTCGGACGTACGGGCCGTGCGGAGCGCGAGGGAATCGCTTGCACCTTCGTCACCGGTATCGATCACGGCTGGGTCGAGGCCACCGAACGCATGATCGGCTCACCGATCCCGCGCCGGAAGGTCGTCGGCTTCGAGCCCGACGTCGCCGAGCGGTCCGCAGGCCCTCGCCGGCCCTATGGCCATAATCTGCGCGCCAGGCGGCCCGGCGGAGAGTCGCCCAATCGTGGGCGTCATTCCGGTTCCTCCGGCCGCGGGCGCAGTAGCAACCGGAAGCGCGTCGCTTAGAGTGACCGCTGGACGAGATTGACTGGTTGGGCCGCATGTGATGGACTACAAGGGTTGGAAACAGCCGGAGGAACGCCATGAAAATCGTTGCCAGGGGGACGTTGAACCGGGGGGAGGTGGGAAGCGACCGGGCCGTCGGCACCTTTCCCAAGCTGCTGGGGCTGAAGGACGGAAGGGTGCTGGCCACCTACAAGGTGGGCCCCAACAAGGACTCCGACCGGGCCGCGGTCGAGCTCCGCTGGTCGGAAGACCTGGGGCAGAGCTGGACCGAGCCGACGGCCCTGCAGTCTCCGCGGATCGGGGGGAAGAGAGGGACGCTGTGGACGGCCTATCCCACCCAGCTCTCGTCCGGGCGCCTGGTGCTGATTTCCATGTGGGTGGACCGGGAATCCTTCCCCGGCTCCAAGATCTTTCATGCCGAGACCGAGGGTTGCCTGCCCATGACGGTGCTCTGGTCGGAATCGGACGACGGCGGCCGGAGCTGGAGCCCCTGGCGGGTCCTCCCCACCCCGGAGGAGCTGGGGCCGCCCAGCGTGACCAGTCCCCTGATGGAGCTGGCCGGCGGCAGGCTGGCCTTGAGCGTGGAGACCAACAAGCCCTACCTGGACGCCTCCAGGTGGTACCAGCGGGTGGTCTACCTCTATTCGGAGGACGTGGGACGGACCTGGAGCGCTCCCCACACGGTGAGCCAGGACCCGACCGGCAGGATGTTCAACTGGGACCAGCGGGCGGGAGTGGCCCCCGACGGGCGCATCGTCACCTTCACCTGGTACTTCGACAGCGAGACGGGAACCTACCTGAACATCCGGCGCCGCATCAGCCGGGACGAGGGCCGGACCTGGACCGACCCCGAGGACCTGGGCTTCAGCGACCAGGCGGCCCGGCCGGCCATCCTGCCCGACGGCAGAACCGTGCTGGCCTGGGTCGACCGCTTCGGCACCCAATCCATCCGGGCCCGGCTGGCGCCGTCCATTGACGGAGCCTTCCCGGCCGAAACCGAGGTGGTGATCTACGACCACGCCGCCGCTGTCAGGAGCCGCCCCTCCGCCGGCGAGGACATGGCCGACACCCTGGCGGTCATGAGCGACTGGAGCTACGGACTGCCCTTCGCCACGGTCTTGTCCAACGGAGAGGTGCTGATCGTCTACTATGCGGGGACGGTTGAACGGATGGACGTGGAGTGGGTCCGCTTGTCCTGTTGAGGGCCCTCAATAGCGCCGGCGGCGGGACGGAATCAACCTCTTCGGTCCCCAGCGGGTCAGGAAGCGCTTGAACTTGCGGCCGTGGTAGGACTTGCCCTTTTCCAGCCTGGCGGTGTCCTGCGAGTGCAGCAGCTTCCCCTTCCCGTCCAGCACGAAGAAGTGAGGATAGCCGGCCACCTCGGGGTAGTGCGAGAGCACCTCTTCGTTCTCGTTCTCCGGGCTGTAGTTCACCTTGACCACCACGAAGTTCCGCTCCAGAAGGGCGTTCAGCTTCTTTTTCTCCTTCAGGTAGGCGTCCAGCCGGTGGCACCAGCCACACCACTCCCCCCCGACCTCGATCAGCACGTGCCGCTTCGAGCGACCGGCCTCGGCCACGGCGGCCTCGATGTCGGCGGCGGCATCCCGCTTGGGGTCGTATTGCAGAACCGGCTGGTAAGCGGGGGCGGCCTGCTCGGCGGTGAAGGCAGGCAACAGAAGGGCGAGCATCGCCGGAAGCACGACCAGTGCCAACCGGATCGGCCAGGTAATCATGATAAACCTCCTGGGCTTCCCCAACACCCTGGCGGGCAAATCATAGGAGAGTGAAACAAGGGACTCATGGGACCTTATCGACAGGACGAGAAGGCGGTGTACGGCAAGCGGATGCCCACCCGGGAGCGCGGGCGTCCCGCCCGCACACGTCCTGGCACAGCCTCGGCCATCTCCTCCACCGGGATTGACCAACAAGAACGCCAGGACTTGGCTTGGGCCGAGCCCGTGCCGTTCCCGCCGGCAGGGTGGCGGGGCGCCCCATCCCAGGCGAATGAGCGCCACGCTACGGGTGTGCATGCGGGCGGGACGCCCGCGTTCCCGGGTGGCGCCGGCTTGCAGGGCCCCAGCACTGTCGATGCGGCAGAGCTGTCACGCTTACCGGATTAGGACGTTGCTGGCGTACTGGCCGGTTTTGCCATCGACCATGATCTCCGCAACCAGCCTGAATTCGCCCGGACCCGACGGGTTATAGGCGCAGAGTTTGCCCATCGTCTCGGTTCCTTCGATGTCGTTCCATTCGGCGTCCGGACCGGCTCGTGTCTGCCACTTGGAATGGAGGACGGCGAAGTGGGTGCCATCGATGAGCACGTTTTCGACCGCGATGCAGCCTTCGCTCGAAACGGGACCGAACCCGACCTGTCCGGGTGACACGGAGAGCCCTTCCAGTCGTACATATCTGTCGGCGCCGACTCCGACGCGTTCGAAGATGAGGAGTCCGGCCTCCCCGGTGCTGAGGTAGGCATGCCGGCCATCGGGAGTGGCCACAAAGAAACGGGTGTGGCCGAACTCGGGAATCGAGTTGTTGAAGCGATCCGGCTGCCAGGCGGCTACGAAGTCGGTCGGGGCCAGGGAACCGGCTTCCGGCTGCCATTGCACGCCGAAGGCCGAATCCTTGCAGAACAGGTCGACCGCCGGCGATCCTCTTCGTGCGATTCCCCCGCACCGGTTGTCGAAGGCGAAGTACCTGAATGGCGGGTTCCAGAATTGCGGCAGGCTGGCGACCGGCTGTGGACTGGAGGGATCCTCTTCCAGTCGAAACAGGTTCGTCCTCCTGCCGTTGTCGTCGAAGGCGAACAGATGGCGGTCGTCGCTGCTGATCGCAATGGATTCCAGGTTCCACAGGCCCGGCTCGGCGGCCCCGACCTGCGTGAGCGCCCCGGTTTCCCCGTCGCGCTCGAAGACCGGAAGCGAGGAGTGGGTGGCCGCGTAAACGTGGCTGCCGCCGTTGGAGATCAGCGCTCGCTTCAGCCCGGGAACCGCCAGGGTCTGGACATGGCGCAGACCGGTCGGCGTATCGAAGGCCAGAACCTGCAGTTGACCCTGCATGGGATCGACCGTGTGGATGAACGATCCCCCCGGGTCCATGAAGACATCGCCGCTGCAATGGGCGGCGCCGGTCGGATCGGCGACCGAAAGCATGCCCTCGTCCCGAAGTTCCCGATGGGTTTCATCGACCGGTGCAAACCGGCGCCAGGCGCCGCACCGATGGGCATAGAGCGCGGATCTGCGCGCATCCCAGATCAGCGAACTGTCTCCCAGATCGTAGTCTCCCAGCTCCTGAAGCAGGGTCAGGTTTCCGGTCGCGGGGTCGCGTTCAAACACCTGGAGGCCACGCCCCGAAGCCAGGTAGAGCGCCGTTCCGCGGGTATTGAGGGCCAGGCCGGCCGGATC
>JAPPFQ010000547.1 GCA_028875135.1 Acidobacteriota bacterium | reverse complement strand
GCCGCGCCCCGAGATCGAAAAGATGTCCTCGATCGGCATCAGAAACGGCTTGTCCACCTCCCGCTCCGGCAACGGAATGTAGGCGTCCACCTCTTCCATCAACTCCTCGATCTTCCCTTCCCACTCCGCCTCCCCATTCAACCCTCCCAGCGCCGATACCCGCACCACCGGAACTTCATCCCCCGGAAACTTGTAACTCTCCAACAACTCCCGCACCTCCAACTCCACCAGGTCCAACAACTCCTCATCCTCCACCGCATCCACCTTGTTCATCGCCACCACGATGCACGGTACTCCCACCTGCCTCGCCAACAGGATGTGCTCCCGCGTCTGCGGCATCGGTCCGTCCGTCGCCGCCACCACCAGGATCGCTCCATCCATCTGCGCCGCTCCCGTGATCATGTTCTTGATGTAGTCCGCATGCCCCGGACAGTCCACGTGCGCGTAGTGCCGATTCTCCGTCGAATACTCCACGTGCGCCGTCGCGATCGTGATCCCTCGCTCCCGCTCCTCCGGCGCATTGTCGATCGAATCGAAACTCCGAAACGCCACCTTCGGATCCTTCTTCCCCAATACCCGCGTGATCGCTGCCGTCAGCGTCGTCTTCCCGTGATCGATGTGCCCGATCGTCCCGATGTTGATGTGCGGCTTGCTTCGATCGAATTTCTCCTTCGCCATCGCCTTTCTATCCTTTCTCCTGATCTCCCGAGGCCTTCATCGCCCCGCGGTGTCCCAGCTACGGCCCTGGATCCTGGCAACGATCTGCTCGGTCACCGACTTGGGAGCCTGGGCATATTGGTGAAAATGCATGGAATAGGTCGCTCGTCCCTGAGTCATGGACCGCAAATCGGTGGAATACCCGAACATCTCCGAGAGCGGAACCTGGGCAGTGACCACCTGCGAGCCGGCACGGGATTCAATGGTGCCGATGCGCCCCCGACGAGCGTTGAGATCGCCCCCGACCGCCCCGATAAACTCCCGGGGAACCACGACTTCCACCCGCATGATGGGCTCGAGCAACGCCGGAGCGGCTCGCGATACCGCATCCTTCAAGGCCATGGACCCGGCAATCTTGAAGGCGATTTCGCTGGAATCCACCTCGTGAAAGGACCCGTCATACAGGGTCACTTCAATATCCTGAATCTCGTAGCCGGCCAAGGGGCCGGCCTCGGTGGCCTCCCGAACGCCTTTCTCCACGGCGGGAATGAACTCCCGAGGAATGGCGCCCCCCACAATGGCATTGATGAATTCGAATCCTCGCTCGGTGTCGGCCCTGGGTTCCACGCGAATCTTGACGTGGCCGTATTGACCGCGGCCGCCGGTCTGTCGAACGAATCGCCCTTCCGCTTCGGCGCCCTGACAGATGGTTTCCCGATAGGACACCTGGGGCTTCCCCACGTTTGCGGCCACCCCGAACTCTCGAGACATACGGTCTACCAGGATCTCCAGATGCAATTCCCCCATCCCCGAGATAATGGTCTGTCCGGTATCCTGGTCGGTGGACACCTTGAAGGTGGGATCCTCCTGGGCCAGTTTCCCCAGCGCCAGACCCAGCTTCTCCTGGTCGCTCTTGGTCTTGGGCTCAATGGCAACGGCCATGACGGGAACCGGGAATTCCATGGACTCCAGAATCACCGGCGCCTCTTGGGCGCAGATGGTATCGCCGGTGGCCACCTCCCTCAAACCCACGCCCGCCGCGATGTCGCCGGCATAGACCTGCTGAATCTCCTCACGCTTGTCGGCATGCATCTTCAGCAGTCGGCCCACACGTTCCCTTCTGTCCTTGGTCGAATTGTAAACGTAGGAGCCTGTCTTGAGGACACCGGAGTAAACCCGGAAAAAGGCCAGTTGCCCCACGTAGGTATCGGTCATGATCTTGAAGACTAGGGCTGAAAAGGGTTCCTGATCCCGGGACTCGCGGACGATTTCCTCCCGGCCTTCCCGGTCCGCGCCCACCACTGGAGGCAGGTCGGCGGGTGAGGGGAGATAATCCACCACGCCATCCAGCAGGGGCTGCACTCCCTTGTTCTTGAAGGCTGCCCCGCAAAGAACCGGAACCAGCGCCAGGCTCAATGTGCCCCGGCGCAGGGCCGCCTTCAGGTCGCCCTCATGGATCGACTCCCCGGACAGGTATTTTTCCATCAGTGGATCATCGGTCTCACAGACGGTCTCGATCATCCGTTCCCGGTACTCCTGTGCCTGTGCAACCATCTCCGGAGGAATCTCCGCCGTTTCGTGGTCTGCGCCCAGGGTCTCGTCTCGGTAGATGATGGCCTTCATGCTGATCAGATCGATGACGCCGACGAAGTTTTCCTCCTTGCCCAAGGGGATCTGAACGGCCACCGGCTTTGCCAGCAATCGATCCTTGACCATCTGGATGCAGCCGAAAAAGTCGGCGCCCACCCGGTCCATCTTGTTGACGAAGACGATTCTCGGAACTTCGTATTTGTCGCCTTGCCGCCACACCGTTTCGGTCTGAGGCTCCACCCCTTCCACGGCGCCAAGCAGGCAGATGGCGCCATCCAGGACGCGAAGGCTGCGCTCCACCTCGGCGGTGAAGTCCACGTGACCGGGAGTGTCGATGATATTGATGCGAACGTCCTTCCAGAAGCAGGTGGTCGCCGCTGATGTGATGGTGATTCCCCGCTCCTGTTCCTGCTCCATCCAGTCCATGGTGGCGGTACCATCATGGACCTCGCCCATCTTGTGGGTGATGCCGGTATAGTAGAGAATCCGCTCGGTGGCCGTGGTCTTGCCGGCATCGATATGGGCCATGATTCCGATGTTTCGAATTTTCTCGAGTGGTATCTGACGGGACATAAGCAGCCAGGCAGCCACGGGTAAGACGGGAAGGGGGCGGCCTCCAGCGGCATTGGCCTCGGGCGCCCAACCCATCCTGCCAGTGAACGAAATTTCATTTACCACCGATAATGGGCAAAGGCCTTGTTGGCCTCTGCCATGCGATGCACGTCTTCGCGCCTCTTGATGGCCGCGCCGCGATTGCCGGCGGCATCCATGAATTCGGCAGCCAGTCTCTCCTGCATCGACTTCTCTTTGCGCATGCGGGTGAAGGTAATCAACCAGCGAATACTCAAAGAAACCCTGCGGTACTGGTTAACCTCGATGGGAACCTGATAATTGGCGCCGCCGACCCTCCTGGACTTCACTTCCAGAACAGGCTTGACGTTGTCCACGGCCTTCTTGAAAACCTTGAGTGGATCTTCCCCGGTCTTTTCCTTGATGATGTCCAGGGCGCCGTAAAACACATGTTCAGCCGTGCTCTTCTTCCCCTTCCACATGATGCAATTGATGAACTTGGAGACGAGGGGACTGTTGTAAACCGGGTCGGGTATGACCTGGCGCTTCGGCACATGTCCTTTGCGTGGCATGACTGCTGCTCCTGAGACGGGCATTGCGAACAACGCCGCAGGTTAAGCCGTTGGATTCGAAACCGGGGGTGATTTACTTGGGCCGCTTGGCCCCGTACTTGGACCGGCTTTGCTTGCGATTCTCAACACCAGTCGAGTCCAGGGTCCCGCGCACGACATGGTAACGTACTCCAGGCAGGTCCTTCACACGGCCTCCGCGAATCAGCACAATCGAATGCTCCTGGAGGTTGTGGCCAATGCCAGGAATATAGGTCGTGACCTCGATGCCGTTGGTCAACCGCACTCGCGCCACCTTGCGCAAGGCCGAGTTCGGCTTCTTCGGAGTCGAGGTATAGACCCGCACGCAGACACCCCGCTTTTGGGGACAGCCCTGGAGTGCTGGACTGCTGGTCTTGTCTCTGGCCTTGGTTCGACCCAACCTCACCAGCTGATTAAACGTCGGCAACTCCTAATCTCCCAGAATTCACGCATTATCAATAATATAGCCCGGCGACGCAGCCCCGGAAGCAAAACCACAAGACTATAGCAAAGCCGTCCTCTCAGTGTCAATCAAATTACCGGCCGGAGTGTGGATCGACACGCGCGGTAAATGAGCTCTCGCGAAGGCCGGGTCGGACTCCTTGAGAAGTGGGTAGTGGCTCGCGGCTGGTAGTCAGCGAAGGGCTGCGCGAGCGGGCAAGTCCTCGATGACCTGGCTGCATTGTTGAAGAAATACACCGAGATCAACAGACCCCTTGACTCATCGGTCGAACCACAACTAGCCACTATCCACTAACAACTAACCACTAAATAGTAAGGATCTCCTCTTCTTTTCTCTTGGCCAGTTCCTCCAGACGCACCACGTATCGATCGGTCAGTTTTTGAATCTCCTCCAAACCCTTGCGTTCCTCGTCTTCCGAGAGTTCCTTGTCCTTCAACATCTTCTTCAGGACATCGTTCTCGTCCCGCCGGATGTGTCGGAGGGCAGTTCGATGTTCCTCCAGCACCTTGCCGACATGTCGGGCCAACTGCCTGCGGCGCTCTTCGTTCAGCGGGGGAATGGGAATACGGATGATCTTGCCGTCGTTGGCCGGGTTCAAGCCCAGGTCGGAGGCCAGGATGGCTCTCTCAATGGCCGGCAGAAGAGAGATATCCCAGGGTTGCACGGTGAGCAGGGTCGGATCCGGAGCAGCCAGGGTTCCCACCTGGCTGATGGGAGTCGCCGTCCCGTAGTAGTCCACGCTGATCGGATCCAGCAGCGAGACCGAGGCGCGCCCGGTGCGCACCGTGGCCAAATAGCGGCGGAGATCCTCAACTACCTTCTCCATGCGAATTCCCGTGTTCCTGATCACATCCTTGATCATGGGCTTACACCTTGACGACGGTTCCAATCTTTTCCCCGAGAACGGCCCGCTTGATGTTGCCGCTGGTCCCCAGGTTGAAAACTACGATCGGCATGTGGTTTTCCATGCACAAGGAAATTGCGGTGGCGTCCATGACCTTCAGCCCCTTGCCGATCACATCGATGTAGCTAATCTGATTGAACATCCTGGCATCTTTCACCTTCATCGGGTCGGCATCGAAAATCCCGTCGACCTTGGTGGCTTTCAGAATCACTTCGGCTTTGACCTCCATGGCCCTCAGCGCCGCCGCCGTGTCGGTAGAGAAATAGGGATTGCCGATGCCCGCCGCAAAGATCACCACACGACGCTTTTCCAGATGCCTGATGGCGCGCCGGCGGATAAAGGGCTCGGCCACTTCTCGCATCTCGATGGCCGACAGCACCCGGGTGAACACACCCACCTTTTCCAGGGCATCCTGCAGAGCGATGGCGTTGATCACGGTGGCCAGCATCCCCATGAGGTCGCCCGATACCCGCTCCATCCCCTGCGCAGTCGCCGACAGCCCCCGAAATATGTTGCCCCCACCGATTACGATGGCGATTTCGACTCCCAGGCGGTGCACCTCGCGCACTTCCCGTGCGACGGTTCCGGCAATCTGGGGGTCGACACCAAACGTCTGTTTCCCCATCAGGGCCTCACCACTCAGCTTTAGTAGAACTCTCTTGTACACGGGCGTCGCCACAGGCTCTCCGACAGACTCAGTCCAATTGAGCCGCCACCTCTCCTGCAAAGTCGGCAGACCTTTTCTGCAGCCCTTCTCCCAGCTTGAACCGTACAAAACGCCGCACGTTGATATTCTCCTTGGTGGAGGCTATCCGGTCTGCCACCAGTTGTCCCACCGTCATGGAGGGTTCCTTGACAAAAGGCTGCTCCAGCAGGCACACCTCGCCAAAGAACTTGCCTAGCTGACCTTCAACCACCCGCTCCACAATCTTCTCCGGCTTGCCGCCGGCCAGGGCCTTGGATCGATAGATCTCCTTTTCCTGATCGATCTCGTCCTGCGGAACGTCCTCACGGCGCACATACCTTGGCGCCAGCGCGGCGATGTGCATGGCGATGTCCTTGACCAGGTTCCGAAAATCCGGGGTCTTGGCCACAAAATCGGTCTCGCAATTCAGCTCCACCAGAACTCCCAGGCTGTCACCGGGGTGGATGTAGGCAAAAATCAGTCCTTCCGCCGTAGCTCGGTCGGCCCGCTTGGCAGCCGCCGCCAAACCCTTCTTCCTGAGAATCACGGTCGCCTTCTCGAAGTCTCCCTCGGCTTCCTGCAATGCCAATTTGCAATCCAGCACTCCGGCCTGGGTTCTCTCTCTTAGGCTCTTGACTTGTTGGGCAGTAATGGCCATTTCCACATCCTCTCAAACAAGATAATCGCTCATGAATCGCTCTGCGGGCGCCCGAAAGAACGGGGCCCCTTTGACGTCGTCCGCTGGCTGGTGGCTTCTGTCCTGGTGTGCTTCTGGTTGGACCGGGGAACGTTTTCCGGGGGAAGAATGAGTTGAGGTAGAACAGAGGGGAATCACACCCCGGCTGCAACTTCCGACCGGGTTCGGCCTGCGGCAATCCGTTCGCCCCGATCTTCAGGCAACGTCCTGGGCCTCGCCGCCACTCTCGACCGGGGGAAGATTCTTCTCCGAGACTGCTTCGCCCTGCGGCGCGGCCTGGCTGCCATCCTTTGCAGCCTCCTCCCGGGCCTCGGCCTTCTCCGTCAAGACGGAGGTACCGTCGACCACCGCGTCAGCCACCTTGGAGGTGAAGAGCTTGATGGCTCGCAGAGCGTCGTCATTCCCCGGTATCACGTGATCGATGCGGTCCGGGTCGCAATTCGTGTCGACTACCGCCACCACCGGGATTTGCAACCGGTTGGCCTCGCGGACGGCAATCTCCTCCTTCTTGGAGTCGATCACGAAGAGAATGCGGGGAAGGGACTTCATGTCCTTGATCCCCGAGAGGTTCTTCTCCAGCCCCCGGCGCTCGCGTTCCAGCCGCGCCACTTCCTTCTTGGACAGGAGCTCGTATCGGCCGTCGGTCGACATTTCATCCAACTCCTTCAACCGTGCAACCGATTTCTTGATGGTGACGAAGTTGGTGAGCAGCCCCCCCAACCAACGCTGGTTGACATAGAACATGCCACACCGTCGGGCTTCCTCGGCGACGGCATCCTGCGCCTGCCGCTTGGTCCCGACGAAGAGAAGGGCGCCGCCCTGGGCCGTCACCTCGGTGATGAAGCGGGTGGCCTGCTTGAACATGCGCAGGGTCTTCTGCAGGTCAATGATGTAGATTCCATTGCGCTCCCCAAAAATATAGGGCTTCATCTTGGGGTTCCAGCGTCTGGTCTGGTGGCCGAAGTGGACCCCGGCCTCCAGCAGTTCTTTCATCGAGACAGATGCCAAACAAACCTCCCGAGCATTCTAGAGTTATCGCTTGGAGAATTGGAAACGCTTGCGGGCTCCAGGCTGCCCGTATTTCTTTCGCTCCTTGATCCGGGAATCCCGGGTCAGGAAGCCGCTTTTCTTGAGTGTCTTCCTCAGTTCGCCATCGTATTCGAGCAGGGCGCGCGCGATTCCGTGCCGGACGGCTCCAGCCTGTCCGGAAGGCCCGCCCCCGTTCACATTGACGATCGTGTCGAACTTACCCGAGGTCTCGGTGACCTCGAAGGGCTGTTTCACCAACATCCTCAGAGTCAGACTCTTGAAGTAGGATTCCAGGGAACGGCGGTTGATGAGAAACTCACCTTGACCCGGTCTCAAGTAGACTCGCGCCGTCGAGGACTTGCGCCGTCCCGTTCCGTAGTACTGAACTAACGCCTCCATGCATTGGCTCCTTTAACCGTCCGCAGACCTATTGAGGCAATGGCGAAGGTTCCGGTTGCTGGGCTTGATGAGGATGAGACTCCCCCCGGTACACCTTCAGCTTCTTGGCCATGGCCCGGCCCAGCCGGGACTTGGGCAGCATGCCCTTGACCGCCCCTTCCACCATCCGGTCCGGTCGCTTCGCCCGAAGCTCTTTGGCCTTCACCGCCTTGATCCCCCCCGGATAGCCCGAGTGGCGGTAGTAGAC
>JAPPFQ010000156.1 GCA_028875135.1 Acidobacteriota bacterium | reverse complement strand
CCCTCATACAGCGGCCCAAGCCACCCACCCGGAGGGAATTCCAGACTTTTTTTTCCTTGCAGCTTCTGGCCATTTCCGTCCTGGTCGTGGGCCTGTTCCTGGGGGCTCCCCGCCTGCTGGGCTGGTTCGACCTGGATTCGAGCCTGCGCTGGATATTGCTTGCACTGTTGCCCTGTCCCTGGATCAGCGGTCTGGGCGCCATGTCCTGCGTCCGTCTGGACAGGAGCCTGCGCTACGACGTGTTTGCCAAAATGGATGTGCTGAGAGTGCTTACCTACGTTGGCGTTGCCGTACCGATGGCTTTTTGGGGCTGGGGCCTCTGGAGCCTGGTGATCGCAATTGTGGCCAGCACCGTGGTACGGAGCGCGGCGGCGTTCCAGGCTGCCCCCTGGCCGGTTGGATTTCGATTGCGGTTTTCGGGAATGGGAGAAACTCTGCGGTTCGGGGTCCTCTTTCAGGCCTCGACGCTCACTTCCCTGTTTCGCGACTATATCCCGGTGTTGCTGGCCGGTCCTCGATTCGGCCCCCAGGCTGTTGGCTATCTGAATTGGTCCAAGAACATGACGTTCTACAGCAGTCAGGCCATTACCCAGGCGGTTTCCCGAGTCACCTTTCCCTCCGTGTCACGCATCCAGCGGGACCCGCAGGCGGTGCGGCGGATGGCCGAGACCACTTTCAAGTACGTCAACCTCGTCACCTTCCCGTGTATCCTGATATTCGCCGCCTTGATCCCCGAGTTCGTACAGGTCGTATTCACCTCCAAATGGGCTCCGGCCATCCCAGCCTTTTACTTTTATTCCATTCGCATGCTTGGATCCAACATCAGCACGCTTTATATTGCCGTGTTGAACGGCCTGGGAAAGATTGAGGTTTCCCTGCGAATCCTCGCCTGGTGGACAGTTCTGGATTGGGTTCTGGCATTGGCGCTCTGTTCCTGGTTCGGTTTCACAGGGGTGGCCATTGCCTACGCAATCGGCGTGATTCCGATTGCGGCCTGGCTGGTCCTTCAACTGAACAAGCTGGTGAAGGTAGACTTTCTACGTAGTTTCGTCTTGCCGCTGGCAGTCAGCGGAGTGGCAGCCATGGCTGTCTGGCTGACGAAGGGCATCAGTCAGCCCTCCTGGTTGACCCTGTCAGGGTGGGTTGTCGGTGGACTGGGATCCTATGTCCTGTTATTGCTGGCGATAGAGGGTCAATCCCTGCTTGGGGATGTTCGAGTGTTTCTGACCGCCTTGGCGCGAAGGGAAAGTGCAGACTATGATTCACAGAATGAACAAGGCCGGCCGTGATTGGACGACGCGGACCATACGAGGGTGAACCCGGGGCCTCTTACGAACCTCGGAGACTGGGACCCCCCTCCGGCTCGACGGCGGGCTTCGCCCTTGTCTCGCAGCCGAGCCGCAGGCGAAGGCTGATTCGGTGGGGGGCCAGTCGCCGACCTCTCAAACGAAGGCTGATGCGGTGGGGGGCAAGGCTCGGCTCTGGACCGTGGGACAGGGCGGTTCAAACGGGTTCCACAAGCTGCGGCTGCTTGAGTTGCGGCGTTTCTTACATGTAGGCCGACTGACAGGTTCACGAGATTCCATGCAGAGAGTCCTTCAAGTCTCCCTATGGCTCACCCGATGGAGCGAGCGGTGGATGCCCAGCGCATTCTCGATTGCCGCCGGACTTACCTTGATAATCTTTCTGGCAGGCTGGCTCGTGGGCGGGGCCTCCCTGGTGGACTGCATCAGGTACTGGGGGGACGGGTTCTGGGTCCTGGTCGTGTTTGGCATGCTGATGTGCCTGATGCTGGTGGCCGGCTACCTGGTGGCCTCCTCTCCACTCGTCAAGCGCCTGCTGGACCTGCTGACCTCGCTCTTTCACACCCCCAGGAACGCCATCGCCGGTCTGGCAGTGCTCTCCATGGCCCTGAGCTGGATCAACTGGGCGTTGGGAATCGTGGGTGGAGCCGTCCTGGCCCGCCTGTTCGCCCGGAAAGTCCCTCAACTCGACCTGCGGCTGATCGTTGCCGTAGCCTACCTGGGCCTGGGGTGCACCTGGCACGCGGGCCTTTCGGCCTCCGCACCGCTTCTAGTCGCAACTCCGGGACACATCCTGGAGGGTGAGATCGGCTTGATTCCCACCGAACTGACGATTTTTCACCCCTTCAACCTGCTCTTGACGGTGGCGGTCCTGATCAGCCTGACTTTCCTGGTCTGGCAGTTGGCGCGCTGGACACCGCTATCCCCCCAGCAAGCGCTTGCCCAGCGTGCCGGCCTGGGGGACGACAAGTCCCCAAGGCCCACCGCCGCGGTCAGCGGGAAGCGGCCCTCCCTGGCTTCCGTCCTGGACCGCGGCTATTGGCTGAACGGGCTGCTGGGGGCCTGCGGACTCGCCTGGGTGGTGACGACATGGCTGGACAACCAGCTCCAGGTGACCTTCAACAGCATCAATTTCCTGCTGCTGTTCCTGGGAATCGCGCTCCATCCCAGCCCCGACTCGGTGGGTCGCTCGGCAAAGGAGGCCGTCAGCTTCGTCCACGGGATCATTCTGCAGTTCCCCTTCTATGCGGGAATGTTCGGCATCATCAAGGGCACCGGACTCTCCGAGATCCTGGGGAACGCCTTCGTCTCGATTGCCTCGGCCAGGACACTGCCTCTGCTGGTCTACTGGTATTCGGGCATCGTGAATTACTTCGTGCCTTCCGGCGGGTCCAAGTGGGCCATAGAGGCTCCCTACCTGGTGGCGGCCGCCGAAAACCTGGGCGTTCCCATCAACCAGGTGGTTCTTGCCTACGCCTGGGGCGACATGGCCACCAACCTGCTCCACCCCTTCTGGGCACTACCCCTCATCACCGCCACCGGACTGGAGTTTCGCGAGATCCTGGGGTACGGGATCGTTATTTTTTGTTTCTACTTCAGCCTGGTCAGCCTGGCCTTGTGGTTCTTTCTCTGAGGGAGGAGGGGGCGCCCGGTGGCAATCGACAAGTCCGGCAACAACCCCGGAACCGACGCCTCCGCATCCCGGCGTTATCCG
Organism: Acidobacteriota bacterium; assembly: GCA_028875135.1. Lineage (GTDB taxonomy): Bacteria > Acidobacteriota > Terriglobia > Versatilivoradales > Versatilivoraceae > Versatilivorator. The sequence goes on along the minus strand of JAPPFQ010000156.1, from coordinate 4,825 downwards.
TCGGCTCCAATCTGTGCGGTCGGCGCGCTGATCTACCGGGGAAGCCAGATACTCCTGGTGCGGAGGGGCAAGGCCCCGTCCCTGGGAAAATGGTCGGTTCCCGGGGGGCGCTTGCGTCTCGGAGAGACCCTGGAAGCCGCCGTCGTCCGGGAAACCCGGGAGGAAACCTGCCTGGCGGTCCGTCCATTGAGAGTCGGCAAGGTGGTGGAGCATCTCCTGAGAGACAAGCGGGGCGAGATCGAATACCACTACGTGATCGTGGACTACGTCTGCCGGATCGTTGGCGGTTCGCCGCGGCCCGCCAGCGATGTCAGCGAAGTCCGGTTCGTGGAAATTTCCGAGCTTTCCCAGTGGGACGTGACCGAAGGAACGGCGCAGGTCATTCGCGAGGTGTTTGAAGGCACCACCGGAACGGATGAAGCCTCGAATCCCACAAACTCCCGGTGAGCAATGCGGGTCAAGTGTCGGGAACGATCGGAGGAGGAAACTCTTCGGCGGCCTTTTTCCGGGTCACCTGGCGCATGAATTCGATCCAGATGGGCAGGGCTGCCCTGCCTCCCGTTTCTCCTCCGCCCAGCGATCGCTTCTGATCGAAACCCACCCAGACGCCGCAGGTGAGGCCGGGAGTGAGACCGATGAACCAGGCGTCGGTGTAATCATTGGTTGTCCCCGTCTTTCCCGCGACCGCGCGATCGAGGACACGGGCCCGGCGGGCCGTTCCCTCCTCGACCACGCTCTGCAGCAAGGCCAGCATGGTTCTGGCCGTCTCTCTGGAAACCACATCGCTCACCTCGATCAGTTGCTCCTCCTGGGTTGCCCCTTCGTAGTCGGTCACCTTCCTCAGGTAACGGGGTTTCACCCGAACCCCGTCGTTTCCGTAGGCACTGTAAGCCGACGTCATCTCAAGCAGGGTCACCTCGGCGGCGCCCAGCGCCACCGGCAAATAGGGAGCCAGACCGGGACTGGCGATGCCGAATCGCCGGGCGGACCGGAGGACCTGTTCAATGCCGAATCGGTTGGCCAACCTGACTGCGGGAACGTTGCGGGAGCGGGCAAATGCTCGCCTCAAGGTAATCGGGCCCTCGAACTTCCCATCGTAATTCCGGGGGCTCCAGGTTCCATCGCTACCGGGAAAACTGATGGGGGCATCCTCAACCAGGTCTTCCGGCGTCATTCCCTCTTCCAACGCGAGCGTGTAGACAAAAGGCTTGAAGGCTGAACCGGGTTGGCGGTAGGCCTGGGTGGCGCGATTGAACTTGCTCCTTCCGAAATCACGCCCGCCCACCATGGCCTTGATCTCTCCGCTGGCGTTGTCGATGGCAACCAGAGCACCCTGCACCTTCGGCCTCTGGCTTTGGCCTCTCCAGCCGTGCCTCCGATCGTAAGCCTCCAAGCCGCGGGTCAAAGCCTCGAGGGCGGCTGCCTGCATTTCCAGATTGAGAGTGGTATAGGCCCTCAGGCCTCTCTCCCTGACAGTCCGGAATCCGTAGGTCTCCGCCAGGTATTTTCGAACCTCCTCGGCAAAGTAGGGGGCCAGTTCGCTTTCCCGGGAGCCGATGCGCAGTCCCAGCGGCTTATGGCTGGCTGCCTCCGCCTCTTCCCGGTCGATCTTCCCCTCGGCCACCATTCGTCGCAGCACGTAGTTGCGGCGGACCGTTACCCGGTCTTCCATCTGCATGGGAGACCCGAGGTGGGCGATTGCGGGAAGCGCGGCCAATACGGCAATCCGGTCCAGACTCAAATCCTTCAGTCTCTCGCTGAAATAGAATTGAGCCGCCGCCTCGAACCCGTAGGTGCGGTGCCCGAGCGGCACCTGGTTGCAATAGAGCGTCAGTATCTGCGCCTTGGTATAGAAGCGTTCAATCTGAATGGAGAACAGAAATTCCTGGAACTTTCGCTTGAAGCTCTTTTCGGCCGTCAGGAAACAGAGCCGGCTCAGTTGCTGTGTAATGGTGCTGGTGCCCCGGATTCTTCCACCTCCCATGGCCGCCTTGACCACGGCCCGAGCCACGCCGGTCACATCCACTCCCCAATGCCTCTCGAAGTTCTTGTCTTCGGTAGCGATGAGGGCATCGCGAAGCAGTTCGGGAATGTCTTCGTAGCTGATGACCACCCGGCGCTCCAGTGCGAAGGACCCAACGGTCCTTCCATCGTCCGAGTAGAGTTCAGTGATGACATTGGGACGGAAGTCCTGGAGTTCCTGGACTCGAGGCAGATCGCTCTTGTAGACGATCAGCAACCCGCTGACCGCGCCGATTGCAATCGACAGAAACAACAGAAAGGCAAAGATCAGGTGACCAAAAACTCGATGGTCCCGGAAACGGAAGGAAAGGGAGACTGGAAGCGGCATCGGAACTTGGAGATTCCAGGCAAGACAACGCCGAATGACGACAGACCCTGGAGAGGTGTCTCGGAAATAAGATTACCATCTCCGATGGAGGTTCCGCAGGGAAAGGCCCGGTTCGAGATGTCCTAGCAGGTGTTTCGGGAGCCTGTTTACCGGATGTAATGGCTTGCGACTAATGGTTATTTGACAGGCAGACACTCAGATATTATATTCTGTCCGCTTGCAAACAGCGTCGCGCAAGCGCCCTAAGTTACTGATTTTAAAACTATCATTGAGGAGGGTCTCAGACCATGAGCAAGATCATCGGCATCGATCTGGGTACGACCAATTCGGTCGTGGCCGTGATGGAGGCGGGCGAGCCGACAGTCATTACCAGCCCCGAGGGAAGTCGAACCACTCCTTCGACCGTGGCCTTCGCCAAGGGAGGCGAGCGGTTGGTAGGACAGGTCGCCAAGAGACAAGCGGTAACCAATCCGGAAAACACGATCTATTCCATCAAGCGCTTCATGGGCCGCAAGTATGCGGAAGTGAACGAGGAGATGAAGATCGTCCCCTACAAGGTGACCCGTGCCGACAACAACGACGTCCGGGTGTCGATCTTGGGAAAGGAGTACAGCCCGCCGGAAATTTCTTCCATGATTCTGCAAAAGATGAAGACCGCCGCCGACGAGTACCTGGGGCAGAAGGTCACCAAGGCCGTGGTCACCGTTCCCGCCTACTTCAACGACTCTCAACGTCAGGCCACCAAGGACGCCGGGAAAATTGCCGGCCTGGAGGTTCTGAGAATCGTCAACGAACCCACGGCTGCCGCTCTGGCCTACGGTCTCGACAAGAAGAAAGACGAGACCATCGCCGTCTTCGACTTCGGCGGCGGCACCTTCGACATTTCCATTCTGGAAGTGGGGGAAGGCGTGGTGGAGGTCAAGTCCACCAACGGGGACACTCACCTGGGTGGGGACAACATCGACCAGAGGATCATCGACTGGATCGTGGACGAATTCATCAAGGACCAGGGAATCGATCTCTCCAGGGACAAGATGGCCTTGCAGCGGCTCAAGGAAGCTGCCGAAAAAGCAAAAATGGAGCTCTCGACCACTCTGGAAACCGAGATCAACCTGCCCTTTGTGACGGCCGATGCCTCGGGGCCCAAGCACTTGAACATGAAGCTGACCCGGGCCAAATTCGAGGGCCTGGTGGAGGACATCCTGCAACGCAGCGTCGAGCCCTGCAAGCAGGCCCTCAGGGACGCCGGCGTCAACCCCGAGGACATCAACGAAGTGGTGTTGGTCGGCGGCTCGACTCGAATCCCCCGAGTCCAGCAGATCGTCAAGGAACTGTTCAAAAAGGACCCCCACAAAGGGGTGAATCCGGACGAGGTGGTCGCCATCGGGGCCGCTGTCCAAGCCGGAGTGCTGGGTGGAGACGTCAAGGATCTGCTGCTGCTGGACGTGACTCCGCTTTCCCTCGGAATTGAAACACTGGGAGCGGTCTTCACCAAGCTGATCGAGCGCAACACCACCATCCCTACCCGCAAGAGCGAAATTTTCTCCACGGCCGCAGACAATCAGACCTCGGTGGAAGTCCATGTGCTGCAGGGAGAACGGAGCATGGCCAAGGACAACCGCACCTTGGGCAAGTTCCACCTGGTGGGGATTCCTCCGGCGGCTCGCGGCGTTCCCCAAATCGAGGTCACCTTCGACATCGACGCCAACGGCATCGTGAATGTCTCCGCCAAGGATCTGGGCACAAACAAGGAGCAAAACATCACCATCACCGCCTCCAGCGGCTTGTCCAAGGACGAGATCGAGAATATGACCCGGGAAGCGGAAGCCCACTCCGAAGAGGATCGCAAGCACAAGGAGGAGGTCGAGGCCAGGAACAAGGCGGACAACCTTGTCTACAACACCGAAAAGCTTCTGAAGGAGAATCGTGACAAAGTCCCGGAAGCGGACGTGGCCGCCATCGAATCTGCCCTGGAGAATTGCCGCAAGGCCATCGATGAAGGGGGTACGGAGCGCATCGACTCGGCTGTCGAGGAGTTGACTCAAGCCACCCACAAGCTGGCCGACGTTCTCTACAAGCAGGCCGCGCCCCAGGCCGATACCCCGCCTTCCACGCCTGGAGATGCCTCCGGCGAGACGGCCGCGGAGGGTGAGGTCATCGATGCCGAGTATGAAGAGAGCGACGAAAAGAAGAAGTAAGAACCGCCGCGGGTGCCCGTCGGAGACCATCCCTATCCGGCCCCGCCCGCCGGTTGCATTCCCGGCGGGGTTGGCGACGGGTATCCGCAGCCGTCGCGGCCGAGGCGAGGACCGAAGCCGGTTCCGCCTCCCGCGAGACCTGCAATGAACCGACAGGATTTCTACAAGACTCTGGGAGTGGACCGGCGAGCCTCGCTCGACGACATCAGAAAGTCCTACCGAAAACTGGCTCGAAAATACCACCCCGACGTCAACCCCGGAGACCGGGCGGCCGAGG
>JAPPFQ010000147.1 GCA_028875135.1 Acidobacteriota bacterium | reverse complement strand
AAATCCAACCACCACCCGGTACTCGGGGTTGCGCGGGTTGTTTTGCAGGATGAAGGGGGCTGGGCCGCGGCTGGCCGGCCTGCGGGTGGGGAGAATGATGGGGACGGTCTTCCGGTAATCCGGATAGCGGGCGGGGAACAGGTGTTTCAGGCGCTCCTCCTCGGCGCGCATGGCCGGAAGGTATAGAAGCAAGAAACAGGCCAGAAACAGGACCAGGATCGTCAGGCTGCTTCCAGCCAGGCTGAATCCCAGGCCGATCACGAAGCTGCCCAGGTAGAGAGGATGACGGGTGAAGGAGTAAGGTCCGGAGACGGCCAGTTGGTCGTTCTTGCGGACGTGGCCGGCGGCCCATCCGCGAAAGAGCATTCCCAGGAAGGCCAGAGCGATTCCCGCCAGCCAGAGGGGCCAGGCAGGGTGCGCCAGCCAGAAATAGAGGCCGGCCAGGAGAAAGCCGGCGGGGACGCGGACGCGGTTGAGGATCGGCAGCATGAGGCGTTCCGACTTTCTCAGGTAGAACCCTGGCCCCGGGGTTGCCGCAGCCGCCTTACCACCGCGTCGAAGACCTGGTCCACCGTGACCAGAGTCATGCACTGGCGCCGGTACTTGCGACAGGTCCTCTTGTAGCAGGGACCGCAGGGAACCGGGTGGAAAACCGCCAGGTCGTCCGGGTGAGGGGAACCGTTCCGGAGGGGATCGGTCGGACCGAAGATCCCGACCACCGGCGTCCGGCAGGCGGCGGCCAGGTGCAGCGGCCCGGTGTCGCCCCCCACGAACAGGCGAGCTCGCCGGGCCAGGGCGATGAACTGGGGCAGGGTGGTCGAAAAGGTCGAGGGCGGGTCGCCCGGACAGGCGGCCATCACTTCCCGGACCAGGTCCTCTTCTCCCGGGCCCCAGGTCAGAAGCGTCTTCAGACCCAGCTCCCGACGGATTCGATGGTGGAGAAGGCCATAGTTGGACGGAGACCAGTTCTTGGTCACCCAGCCTCCTCCGGGATTGAGGATGATGAACTCTTGCAGGCGGCGCTGGGCCAGCTGCACCTCGACATAGGCCCGGTCGGACTCTTCCACTTCCAGCTCACCCCCCCCTTGGCCCCGGGTGGCTCCCTGGCTGGCCGCCAACGCTCGATGCAGGTCGCTGACGTGGGGGGTGGCGGGGTCCGGCGACACCCGCCTGCCATAGAGGAAACGGCAACCGGGCTCTTTGAGGTGAGGCTTGTCGAATCCTACCAGCAACCGGGCGCCGGAAAAGAGGCCGAAGGCAGCCGACTTCCAGAGTCCCTGGAAATCAAAGGCCACCTCGTACCGTTCCTGCTTCATCCGGCTGTGGCAACGGTGGATCTCGCGCCAGGTCCGGGGCCGCCACAGGCCTCGCCTCCACTTTCGGGTATCGACTTCAATCACCCGGTCGAGGCAGGGATGGTTTCGCAGCAGGACTGCTGCCTGCTTCTCGACCAGCCAGTCGATCCGGGCCCGGGGAAAAGAGGACCTCAAGTCCGAGAGGGCGGGAAGCGTGTGGACCACGTCCCCGATCGAACCCAGCTTGATGATCAGAATCCGGTTCATCGATCCTTCTTCCCCTTGGAGGCGGTCGGCCCCCGGGTCCGCATCAGTCCCTTCAGCAGGCTTCGGGTGGAGTGGTCCTTGGGATCTCCGGCTATGGCGATTCGTCCACCGTAGGAGAGCACCACCTCTCGCTCGGGAACCGTCTGCTCGCTGTAGTCGGTTCCCTTGCAGTGAATGTGTGGCTGCAGCGTGCGAAGCACCCGTTCCACGTTCAGTTCCTCGAAGACCAGCACGTAGTCCACGCAGGACAGCGCGGCCAGGATTTCCGCTCGTTCCTGCTGGGGCATCAGGGGGCGAGGAGGCCCCTTGAGCGCCCGCACCGAGGCATCGGCATTGACCGCAACCACCAGGCAGTCCCCCAATTGCCGCGCCTCCCGCAGGTAGCGGACGTGGCCCACGTGGAGCCAGTCGAAGCATCCGTTGGCCAGCACCACCTGGCGGCCACGCTGCTTCAGGTCTGTCACCAGAGGCCGCAAGGCCTCCAGCGAGAGGATCTTGGCGCTTGTCCGGAACACCCGTGTTTCGCTCCTTAGGACCGGGCGCGTGGTATGAGACGGCGGCGCGGCCGAGAGAGAAGTGGAGAGTGGAGAGTGGAGAGTGAAGAGTTACCTGACCGACACATTACGCCTGTCTGAAGCATTTTTGTTTCACTGTTCACGGTCCGCGCGGCACGCCGCGGGCACGGCTATCCATGAGAACTCCGGGCTCCATCCCGGGCAACCGCCTCCTTGAGTTCCTGGCGGCTCACCGTGGCGGTGCCGTGCTTCATCACCACCAGTCCGCCGGCGTAGTTGGAGAGCTTGGCCGCCTCCTCGAAGCTGGCTCCCACGGCCAGGGCCAGGGTGAAGACGGCAATGACGGTATCTCCGGCGCCGGTGACGTCGGCAACCTGGTCGCTTCCGAAAATGGGAATGGAAAGCGAGGGCTTATGGGGAGTGAAAAGCTCCATGCCGTCCCGGCCTCGGGTGATGAGAACCGCCTCCGATTTCAACTTTCTCAACAGTCGCTTGCCCGCTTTTTCCAGCCGGGCCTTGTCGTTCCCGATCTCGTACCCCAGCAGGGCCTCCACCTCGGGCTCATTGGGGGTGGAGGCGGTCAGCCCCGGAAACTGCAGCAGTTGGTGCCTGGAATCCACCGTGATGGGGAACTCCTCTCGCATCCCGGCCAGGCGGGCTACCAGCGCGGGGCTCACGTAGCCCATGCCGTAGTCGGAGATGATGAGACCCTGGCACAAACCCAACAGGGGCGCCAGGCGCCTCCAGACCGCCTGCTCGGTCTCCCGGGTGTGTCGAAAGCGGCTCTCGCGATCCAGCCGCAGGACCTGGTGCCGGGTGGAGTGGGCCGAGCCGGCCACGAAGCGGGTCTTGACGGGAGTCCGGTAGTCCCTGTTTCTTTCAATCGTGGGAATGGAGAGTTGTGTGTCCTGGAGTTGCCGGTGGAGCTCCTCTCCGGCGGCGTCCCGGCCCAGGATTCCAACTGTGACGGGATGGGCTTCCAGCGCGATCAGATTGTTGATGGCGTTGGCGGCGCCCCCGGGAAGAATGCGCGATTCCCTGTGCTTGAGGATGAGCACCGGAGCCTCGCGAGAAATTCGGGAGAACTCTCCGAACACGAACTCGTCCGCCACCAGGTCGCCGTAGACGACGATGGTGCAGCCGGGAAAGCTGTCGATGATCTCGGCGTAGCGGCGGGCGTCAGGGGCAGTCATACCGCCTCCAGCACCATCCGGCTGGCCTCCAGCAGGTTCTCCGCCACCCACTCCGGCTGGACTTTCCACTGGCTCCTCTGGTGTTCGTAGGCCCCTCGGCCGTATCCCGAAAGAACAAATACGGAGCGGGCGCCGGCGTTGTGGGCCAGCTCGATATCGCCGTAGCGATCGCCGATCACGAAGGATTTGCCGACGTCTACGCCGAATTCCTCGACCGCGCGCCACAACATGCCCGGCTTGGGTTTGCGGCAGTTGCAAACTTGGCGATAGGGGGGCTTACCGGCTGAGGGATGATGGGGACAGTAGTAGACGGCATCGAAGTAGGCTCCGGCACGCTCCATTTCCCGGTGAAGCTTGGAGTGAACCTGGAGGACCAGGTCCTCGCTGAAGTAGCCGCGGGCCACACCTGCCTGGTTGGTCACCACGATGGTTTTCAGCCCTCGCCGGTTGAAGCTTCGAATGGCCTCGGCGGTCCAGGAGTAGACCTGAAAGCGGGAGAGATGGTTCACGTACCCGACCTCTTCACTGATGGTGCCGTCCCGATCGATGAAGGCCGCGATTTCAGCCATGGGTGTGAGTTGAGCTGGAGCGGGGTAATTGAAGCGAAGAGCAGCCTCGCCTCGCGGGGAAATCCTTGGCGGGGTTGCCGCTCCCGCAGGCCCGCGGGAGGGCCTGGCCTGGCCCCGAGGTTGAGTGAAACGACCCTTCCTCCAGGCAACGGCGTCCCTCAGCCACCTGCCCGGAGCATCCGCACTGCCTCCTGAAAGACTTCCTCAACCGTGATCCGGGTCATGCAGCGGTGATCGATGGGACATTCTCGCAGAAGGCACGGACTGCATTCAACGTTTTTGTTCAGGACCGCGGCGGCGGGTCCGAGGGGCCCGGTGGCGACCTGATCGGTGGAGCCGAACAGCGCCAGGGTGGGGATCCCCAGCGCGGCCGCCAGGTGCATGGGTCCCGAATCGTTGGTGATGAAGAGGTCGCAGCAGGCAATCATGGCGATCAGCTCCGACAGGCTTGTCCTGCCCGACAGAACCAGCGGGCGCGAGGCCATGTGTCCGCAAATGGACTCCGCGATGGGTCGCTCCTGCCGGGAGCCGAACAGGATCGCTTCGACTCCCTGGGTTCGGATCAGCCGGTCCAGAACCCGGGCGTAACGGTCTCCCATCCAGCGCTTGGCCGAACCGAAGGCGGCGCCCGGGTGGACTCCGACCACCTTGCCTTGAAAGCGAAGGCCCTCCTTTTCCAGTCGCTGCCTGGCAAGGGTGTGGTCCTCCGGTCGCAGAGGCAGCTCCGGCCTGGTCTTGTCAGGGGCCGGCGAGGGGTCGTCCAGGGACCTCTCGCGGCCCGCCAGCCGTTGCACCAGGTCGAGGTAGTACCAGGTCTGGTGTCGCGCCTTCAGTCTGGGATCGACCGAAACGGCATGGGTCAGGAGCCAACCCCGTGCATCCCTGCGGTAGCCCGCTCTGAGGGGAATGCCGGCCAGCCGGGTCAACAGGGCGGCCTCGAAGGCGTTCTGCAGGAGCAGGGCGGCCTCGAAGCCGCCTCGGGAGAGCTTTCGAACCAACCGGAGCCGCCCCGCCGGCCCCGCGTGCCGGCCCTCGCGATCGTAGAGCCAGACGGCGTCCACCCAGGGACTGTCCCGGTAGATATCGCTGACCCAGGGCAGCACCAGCAGGGTGATGTGAGCCCGGGGAAGGAGCCGCCGGATCTCTCGCAGCGCCGGGATGGCCATCACCGAGTCTCCCACCCAGTTGGTTCCCCGAATCAGCAGCCGTCGGATGCGGCCGCTTTCCAGCAGCGTTTTCACCTGGACTCCTCGCTCAAGGTGCGCAACAACAATTCCCGCAGGCCATCTCCCACGATCTCGAACGATACCCGGGCGATCAGCACCCGAAGGGCCGCCGGATGCAGGGAAGCCGCCGGCAGGTTTTCGGCGTCCTTTTCGGTGGTGATGGCCGTGTCCACCCGCAACTCCCGGCAGCGCTCGCCAATGGCGCTCAACTCCCGGGCGGAGTAGCGATGGTGGTCGCCGAAGGGAAGCGTCCGGACCAGTTCCACGCCCTGCCGCCTCAAGGAGTCGAAGAACTGGTGCGGGTTGGCAAGCCCCGCGAAGGCCAGGGCTCGGCAGCCTGCCAAGGGTGCCTCCACTGTTTCTCCCAAGGCCGTCCTGCGGGCCACCGGCTCGACGGTCTGGGTCGAGAGGAAGCAGGGCAGGTCCGGCTTGAAGCGGCGGAGTTGGCGGGTCAGCGGGTCGTAGTCCTGTCCGGATCGGGTGCGGGTCAGAATGACCGCGTCGGCTCTGCGGAGAGCTTCCGGGGGTTCCCTCAGCCGGCCCGAGGGGGCCAATCGCCCACCTCCGAAGGGGTTGGTCACGTCCACCAGCACCAGGTCCAGACAGCGGTGGAGTCGCCGGTGCTGGAAACCGTCGTCCAACAGATGCAGGTCGGCCGCTCCCCGGCTCTCGATCCAGCGCCCGGCCCTGGCCCGGTCCTTGCCTACGGTGACCAGGGCCCCGGGCAGATTTCTGGCGATGACCAGGGCTTCGTCGCCCGCGAGGCCGGAGTCGGTCCGGACACGGCGGCCGTCGGAAACCGGCAGCGGCCCGCCCCGGTGTCGTCCCTTGTAACCTCGCAGCAACACCGACACGGAATAGCCGGCACCCTGAAGCATTCTGCCCAGAGCGATGACGGCGGGTGTCTTGCCGGTGCCTCCCAGCGTCAGGTTGCCGACGCTGATCACCGGCCGCTCAAGGCGTCGGGTCCTGAACCAGGCGGCGTCGTAACCTCGGTTGCGGAGGCGGACGACCTGCTCATAGGCGGCGGAGACAAGCCGCAATGGCATGATCATTTCTCAGACAGAACACCGGCGATCCGATCGAGGATCCTGGCTCCGGCCCCTTGATTGGCCTGGATGATCCCGTAGCCGTTGGCGCCCAGCCGCCGGCGTGAGGCGCCGTCCCGAAAGAGCTCAATGAAGCGTTCACCCAGCTCGACTTCATTTTGAACCATTATGCCGGCCTCGGCTTGCATAAAGTGCCGGGCCATCTCACGAAAATTGTTCATGTTCGGACCGAACAGCACAGCCTTCTTGAACAGGGCGGGCTCCAACAGGTTGTGTCCGCCCCATGGGACCAGGCTCCCGCCCACGAAAACCAGGTCGGCCAGGGCGTAGAGCACCGGCAGTTCCCCCAGGGTATCCAGCAGGATGACTTCCGGGGGCGGGCTCCCGTCATTGGGTATTACCATGTCGGACAGTTCCGATCGCTTGACGAAGCGAAAGGATCGGGAGGTCAACAACTGCTCCACTTCGGCACAGCGCTCCGGGTGCCTGGGAGCCAGCAGCAGTCGGGCTTGGGGGCACTCCCGCTGCAGCGACCGGAAGGCGCGCAGAACGGGCGTCTCCTCGTTGCTCCGGGTGCTGCCGGCCACCACTAGAAAGGGTGTGGAGGAGAGTTGCATCAGGGAGCGGAATCGGGCCAGCCTGGAATGGAGCTGCCGGGGCGGCTCGATTTCGTATTTCAGGTTGCCGCACACCTCCACCTTGTCGGGGGGCGCTCCCAGATAGACAATGCGTTCCCGATCCACCGGGTCCTGCATACAGCAGCAGTCGAACAGACTCACCGCCCACGACAACCAGCGGCGGAAGCGGCGATATTTTCTGAAGGACCGGTCGGAGATGCGTCCGTTGGCCAGGCAGACCGGGATTCCCCGCTGCCGGCATTCATGCAGGAAATTCGGCCAGATCTCGGTTTCGAGAATCAGAACCAGGCCGGGTCTCACCTGGTCGAGACTTCGCCGCACGGCGAATTTCCAGTCCAGGGGAAAATAGAAAACCCCCGCCAGCCCCTGTCGATTCTTGCGGGCAAGTTCCTGACCGGTGCGCGAGGTGGTGGAGAGAAAGATAGGTCGTCCGGGCCATCGCCGCTCGATCTGCTTGATCAGAGGCAGCGCCGACAGCACCTCCCCTACCGATACGGCATGGACCCATATGCCGCCCGCCGGGCCCGTCCCGATCTCCCTGGCGAGGATCCCCAGGCGTTCGGACAAGCTGGAGAGATACTTGCGATGGCGGAGGGCCTGCAACAGAAACCAGGGCAGCGCCAGAAGGAACGCCAGCGTGAAGCCCAGGCTGTAGAGTCTCCGAATCAATGCCTGCCCATTCTGCCGTCGACCTGGATTCCGTACTTCTCGAAGGGTCGCCGGATACAGGATGAGAGAGAGGGTATATGGTTGGCAACCTCTCGGTCCGATTGTGAGGTCTCGCGGCCGCCAAGGTCAAGAACGGGTGGGGGGGGGGCAGGGTGGCCCCTACTTTTTTGTGGAGGTATTGCTTTCCGTGAGGGGTGCTTTCTAATCGCCGCATACGCGGCTGGGTTGGCGCGAAACCCATACGACCCCAGGCTGCCGCCCGGGGCTACCCTAATCCGCAGCTACGCAGCTCTATAAGGATGGCCTCTAGTAAGCGTTTCCTTGCCTACCCAAGTCAACCGCAGCATTCGCAGCTCTCGGCGAAACCCCAAAAAAGCAAGGGGGGAAGGGGGTATTTTTTTGTATTTTTTAACGGGGGCGCGCCCGGGGCGAGCCATTT